>NZ_JAGIQD010000059.1:0-3783 GCF_017815045.1 Burkholderia sp. CpTa8-5 | reverse complement strand
GTGTGAAAGTAGGTAATCGTCAGGCTCCCTAAGCCAGAAACCCCCGCCCGAAAGGCGGGGGTTTTTGCATTTCGGCGTCCCCAAAAGCATGTGGCGAAGCGCCCCCATCCCTCGCAACCCAACGGCGTGCGTGCAAGGTCGGATCATCTGCGTTCCTGCTGCCAACTCTTCCCCGGAACGAACCCCATCGATTTGATACGATCGATATGTCGTCGACGAGGACGTCCGTCGGCGGTCGTGTTCGAAACCAGGGTTTGATGGAGAGGGGCGGGGAATGAATATCGGCGACGCGTCACGCGAATCCGGAGTCAGCGCAAAAATGATCCGGTACTACGAGCAGGTCGGGCTTCTTGCGCCGAGCAAGCGTACCGATGCCGGCTACCGCATCTACGGCGCGGACGAAATCCATATCTTGCGGTTCATCCGTCAGGCACGACGACTCGGCTTTCTCGTCGAGGACATTCGCAAGCTGCTGATGCTCTGGCAGGATCGTTCACGCGCCAGCGCCGAAGTGAAATCGATCGCACTTGAACATGTGGCCGAACTCGACCAACGCATCGCGGAGCTGAGCGACATGCGCGACACGCTGGCCGATCTGGCTGCGCACTGCCATGGTGACGGGCGGCCGGAGTGCCCGATTTTGGCGCGCTTGGCCGACCCCGCCAGTGAACCAAATTAGTGCTTGTGCTCGAGCCTCCAAACGCACCCACACAGCATGTCATTTAAAATCAATGGGTTGGATGCGCCACGCTTTTCTTCATTCCGATTTGGAATGATTTCCATGCAAGTTTTTCACTAGCATATTGGTGCGGCGTCGCTATAATTCGGGATAACCCTATACGGGAAATCCCTGAATTTCGATTCACCAGGGGTCCCTCTTCCTTGGAGAACGTCATGATCGCCTACATCGTTGAAAAGCTGAGCAACTGGTTCGAATCCGCAGAACGTGAGCGCCGTGAGGCTTACCTCGCCACGTCGTCGGACATCGTCCAGCTCGAGAGCCGCATTCGC
This sequence comes from Burkholderia sp. CpTa8-5, assembly GCF_017815045.1. Classification (NCBI taxonomy): domain Bacteria; kingdom Pseudomonadati; phylum Pseudomonadota; class Betaproteobacteria; order Burkholderiales; family Burkholderiaceae; genus Burkholderia; species Burkholderia sp. CpTa8-5. The sequence goes on along the minus strand of NZ_JAGIQD010000059.1, from coordinate 2,772 downwards.
TCGCTCGAAACCAACGGCTACTCGCTGTAATCGGAGTCACCGTCAGGTGCCGCGCGGCACCGCACGATAAGCAAGCCCCGTATTGACGGGGCTTTGTTTTTTTGTGCGCCGGATCTGGCGAAATCGTCGGTGCAGCGCTATGGTATGGACCTTTTCATCCTGAAGGACACGATCATGCGTTTGCGTGTCGAAGTGCGTCGCAGTGCCCGCGCGCGTCTCATTCTGGGCGCAGTCGTGCTCGTCCATGGCATCGCGGCGGGTGCCGCGACGTCGTCCAGGCCGCTCGTTCTCGATACGCAGCGCGGTATCCAGGACGGCAAGGGCGGGTTGGTGTTGCAGACGGCGCCGTTGTCGCAGGAGCCGATCGTCGAGCCGGCAGGTATGCGGGCTCCAGCCGGACAGGGGACGAACACGTCGGTTCCGCTGTTCGTCGCGCCGTATATCAGTGTTCCCGCGTGGGGCGGGCAGCCGGCCAACCAGCCGCGGCTCGCGCCCAGGCCGCAGCCGTAACGACCGTCGCCCGGTCAGTTTCCGCGGTGCTCGATTTGACAGCGGGCGCCGCTATCCTGTCCCAGCTTCTCGACCAGGTAAGGCAGGACCTCGTTCATGCTCTGGGCGAGCGTATATGGGGGATTCAGGATGAACATCCCGCTGCCGTAGAGGCCAAGTCCGTCGGTCGGCGGATTCGACACCGTCAGCGTCAGGTGCAGCCAGTTGTTCGGCTGCAGGCGCTTCAACTGCTCGGGAAAGCGCTGCGATTCCGTCCGCGTGACCTGCGGATACCAGATCGCATAGCAGCCGGTCGCGAAACGCTTCAGGCATTCGGTCACGCAGCCCACCGTGCGCGTGTAATCCTTCTTGTCCTCGTAGGACGGATCGATCAGCACGAGTGCGCGTCGCGGCGGCGGCGGCAGCAGCGCCTTGATACCTTCGAAGCCGTCGCCGGCGAAGATCATCGCGCGTCGCCCCGCATCGCGGAAATTGTGGCGCAGCACATCGATTTCCGTCGTGTGCATTTCGAACAGGCGCATACGATCCTGCTCGCGCATCGACCGCCATGCGATGTACGGCGAGCCTGGATAGAAGTGCAGTTCGCCGTCGTCGTTCAGCGCGCGGACTTCGTCCACATAGTCACCCAACGCCTCCGGCAGGTTCTTTTCGTTCCACAGCCGGCCGATGCCGGTATCGAATTCCGACGTCTTCGCTGCATAACCGTCGCGCAGCGAGTACACGCCGGCGCCCGCGTGCGTATCGATGTACCAGTACGATTTGTCCTTCTTGTTCAGGTAGCGCAGCAGCTGGACGACGACGGCGTGCTTGAGCACGTCCGCGTGATTGCCTGCGTGAAAACCGTGACGATAACTGAGCATGGCTGGCCGCCTGAAACGAAAGGTGAATCGATGAAAGCGCTCGATCGCGCGCGGCCGTCAGGCTGGGCGCCGATGCGGCCGCGTATTGTACGCGAGTGGCCGCGCGTCGCCTTACTCGTATGCGTCGCCGACCACTGCCTCGATGCGTTGCTTCACATCCGGCGTCAGCTTCGCGGCAACGTCGAGCGCGCGCATGTTGTCGCCGATCTGGTCGACCCGCGATGCGCCCGTGATGACCGAACTCACGCGCGGATTCGCGAGTACCCAAGCGATGGCCAATTGGCCGGTGCTGCAGCCGAGCTCGGCCGCGATCTCGCCGATCCGTTCGACGATGTCGTTGGCTGCCCGATCGGTCAGGCGTTCGCGCATCCAGTCGTAGCCCTGCAACTGCGCGCGGCTGCCGGGCGGCACGCCGTCGCGGTACTTGCCGGTGAGCAGGCCCGACGCCAGCGGGCTCCAGGTCGTCAGGCCGAGGCCGTAATCGTCGTAGAGCCGCGCATATTCCTGTTCGACCCGGCTGCGATGGAACAGGTTGTACTGCGGCTGTTCGACGACCGGCTTGTGCAGATGGTGCCGCTCGGCGATCTCGCATGCTGCACGGATCTCGTCGGCGCTCCATTCCGACGTGCCCCAGTACAGCGCCTTGCCGCGCACGATCATGTCGCTCATCGCCCAGACGGTTTCTTCGATCGGCGTATGCGGATCGGGGCGATGGCAATAGACGAGGTCGACATAGTCGAGCTGCAGCCGGCGCAGCGAGCCGTCGATCGCGTTCAGCAGATATTTCCGGTTCAGCGTGTGATACTGGTTCGGGGCTTCCGCGAGCCCCCAGAAGAATTTCGTGGGCACGATATAGCTGACGCGCGGCCAGTCGAGCGACTTGAGCGCGTGGCCCATGATTTCCTCGGATTTGCCGCCGGCGTAGACCTCAGCGTTGTCGAAGAAATTGACGCCCGCGTCGCGTGCCGCGGCAAGGCATTCGCGCGCGACCCGCTGGTCGACCTGGTTGCCGTACGTCACCCACGAGCCGAGGGAAAGCGCGCTGATCTGCAGGCCGGAGCGGCCTAGCCGTCGATAGTGCATGAGACTCTCCTGCTGAACGGAACCGACCTTAAGCTTAGACGTTTTGCGCACGAACGGCGGGGCCGATCGTGCACAATGACGGCTGGCACGCCGATGCGATTTCGCGATGAGCGCGGATGCGACGGGCGCGTGTTTTATCGATCCGATATCGGGAGGAGACGGACATGGCAGCAGATCTGAGCGGCAAGACCGCAGTCGTCACGGGCGCCGCGAGCGGCATCGGCAAGGAAATCGCGCTGGAGCTGGCCAAGGCAGGCGCGGCCGTCGCGATCGCCGACCTGAACCAGGACGGCGCGAACGCGGTCGCCGACGAGATCGT
>NZ_JAGIQD010000058.1:0-2912 GCF_017815045.1 Burkholderia sp. CpTa8-5 | reverse complement strand
GAGACAGACTCGTTATAGGGTCAAGCGAACAAGTGCATGTGGTGGATGCCTTGGCGATCACAGGCGATGAAGGACGCGGTAGCCTGCGAAAAGCTACGGGGAGCTGGCAAACGAGCTTTGATCCGTAGATGTCCGAATGGGGAAACCCGGCCCTTTTGGGTCATCCTGGACTGAATACATAGGTCCAGTGAAGCGAACGCGGTGAACTGAAACATCTAAGTAACCGCAGGAAAAGAAATCAACCGAGATTCCCAAAGTAGTGGCGAGCGAAATGGGATGAGCCTTGCACTCTTTATTTGTATTGTTAGCCGAACGCTCTGGAAAGTGCGGCCATAGCAGGTGATAGCCCTGTAGGCGAAAACAGTATGAAAGAACTAGGTGTGCGACAAGTAGGGCGGGACACGTGAAATCCTGTCTGAAGATGGGGGGACCATCCTCCAAGGCTAAATACTCGTGATCGACCGATAGTGAACCAGTACCGTGAGGGAAAGGCGAAAAGAACCCCGGGAGGGGAGTGAAATAGATCCTGAAACCGCATGCATACAAACAGTCGGAGCCTCGTAAGGGGTGACGGCGTACCTTTTGTATAATGGGTCAGCGACTTACGTTCAGTAGCAAGCTTAACCGTATAGGGCAGGCGTAGCGAAAGCGAGTCCGAATAGGGCGTTCAGTTGCTGGGCGTAGACCCGAAACCAGGTGATCTATCCATGGCCAGGATGAAGGTGCGGTAACACGTACTGGAGGTCCGAACCCACTAACGTTGAAAAGTTAGGGGATGAGCTGTGGATAGGGGTGAAAGGCTAAACAAACCTGGAAATAGCTGGTTCTCTCCGAAAACTATTTAGGTAGTGCCTCGTGTCTCACCTTCGGGGGTAGAGCACTGTCATGGTTGGGGGGTCTATTGCAGATTACCCCGCCATAGCAAACTCCGAATACCGAAGAGTGCAATCACGGGAGACAGACATCGGGTGCTAACGTCCGGTGTCAAGAGGGAAACAACCCAGACCGCCAGCTAAGGTCCCCAAATATAGCTAAGTGGGAAACGAAGTGGGAAGGCTAAAACAGTCAGGAGGTTGGCTTAGAAGCAGCCACCCTTTAAAGAAAGCGTAATAGCTCACTGATCGAGTCGTCCTGCGCGGAAGATGTAACGGGGCTAAGCTATATACCGAAGCTGCGGATGCGAGCTTTGCTCGCATGGTAGGAGAGCGTTCCGTAAGCCTGCGAAGGTGCCTTGTAAAGGGTGCTGGAGGTATCGGAAGTGCGAATGCTGACATGAGTAGCGATAAAGGGGGTGAAAGGCCCCCTCGCCGTAAGCCCAAGGTTTCCTACGCAACGTTCATCGGCGTAGGGTGAGTCGGCCCCTAAGGCGAGGCAGAAATGCGTAGCTGATGGGAAGCAGGTCAATATTCCTGCACCATTGTTAGATGCGATGGGGGGACGGATCGCGGAAGGTTGTCCGGGTGTTGGAAGTCCCGGTCGCTGCATTGGAGAAGGCGCTTAGGCAAATCCGGGCGCGTAATTCAAGGGTGTGGCGCGAGCTCCTTAGGGAGCGAAGCAATTGGAAGTGGTTCCAAGAAAAGCCTCTAAGCTTCAGTCTAACGATGACCGTACCGCAAACCGACACAGGTGGGCGAGATGAGTATTCTAAGGCGCTTGAGAGAACTCGGGAGAAGGAACTCGGCAAATTGGTACCGTAACTTCGGGATAAGGTACGCCCTTGTAGCTTGACTGGCCTGCGCCAGGAGGGTGAAGGGGTTGCAATAAACTGGTGGCTGCGACTGTTTAATAAAAACACAGCACTCTGCAAACACGAAAGTGGACGTATAGGGTGTGACGCCTGCCCGGTGCCGGAAGATTAAATGATGGGGTGCAAGCTCTTGATTGAAGTCCCGGTAAACGGCGGCCGTAACTATAACGGTCCTAAGGTAGCGAAATTCCTTGTCGGGTAAGTTCCGACCTGCACGAATGGCGTAACGATGGCCACACTGTCTCCTCCCGAGACTCAGCGAAGTTGAAGTGTTTGTGATGATGCAATCTACCCGCGGCTAGACGGAAAGACCCCATGAACCTTTACTGTAGCTTTGCATTGGACTTTGAACCGATCTGTGTAGGATAGGTGGGAGGCTATGAAACCGGAACGCTAGTTTCGGTGGAGCCGTCCTTGAAATACCACCCTGGTTTGTTTGAGGTTCTAACCTTGGCCCGTGATCCGGGTCGGGGACAGTGCATGGTAGGCAGTTTGACTGGGGCGGTCTCCTCCCAAAGCGTAACGGAGGAGTACGAAGGTACGCTAGGTACGGTCGGAAATCGTGCTGATAGTGCAATGGCATAAGCGTGCTTAACTGCGAGACCGACAAGTCGAGCAGGTGCGAAAGCAGGTCATAGTGATCCGGTGGTTCTGTATGGAAGGGCCATCGCTCAACGGATAAAAGGTACTCTGGGGATAACAGGCTGATACCGCCCAAGAGTTCATATCGACGGCGGTGTTTGGCACCTCGATGTCGGCTCATCTCATCCTGGGGCTGTAGCCGGTCCCAAGGGTATGGCTGTTCGCCATTTAAAGAGGTACGTGAGCTGGGTTTAAAACGTCGTGAGACAGTTTGGTCCCTATCTGCCGTGGGCGTTGGATATTTGAAGGGGGCTGCTCCTAGTACGAGAGGACCGGAGTGGACGAACCTCTGGTGTACCGGTTGTCACGCCAGTGGCATCGCCGGGTAGCTATGTTCGGAAGAGATAACCGCTGAAAGCATCTAAGCGGGAAACTCGCCTTAAGATGAGATATCCCTGGAGGCTAGACCTCCTTGAAGGGTCGTTCGAGACCAGGACGTTGATAGGTCAGGTGTGTAAGCGCAGTAATGCGTTCAGCTAACTGATACTAATTGCCCGTAAGGCTTGATCCTATAACAAGTCTG
>NZ_JAGIQD010000057.1:0-5771 GCF_017815045.1 Burkholderia sp. CpTa8-5 | reverse complement strand
CGAGCCCGGCAGCACGTGCGGCGCCGCGCTCATGTTCTCCTGGCCGCCCGCGATCACGATCTCCGCGTCGCCCGCGACGATCGCGTTCGCCGCCAGCATCACCGCCTTCAGGCCCGAGCCGCACACCTTGTTGATCGTCATGCCCGGCACCGCGCTCGGCAGCCCCGCCTTGATCAGCGACTGCCGCGCCGGGTTCTGCCCGGAGCCGGCCGTCAGCACCTGGCCCATGATCACTTCGCTGACCTGCTCGGGCTTCACGCCCGCACGCTCCAGCACCGCGCGGATCACCGTCGCGCCCAGTTCGGGCGCCGCGATCTTCGCGAGCGAGCCGCCGAATTTGCCGACCGCGGTCCGCGCGGCCGATACGATCACTACATCCGTCATTTCCCTTTCCTCCAGGCCCGCACGACACGGCGCATCGTTACCGGCCCTGTTAAAAAAACTGCGGTGCACCGAACAGCGTGCGCCGCTGTCCGGTTTTCGTCAATCGCGCTGCAATACGTAGCGCCCGGGCGCCGGCTCGATCACCGGGAATTGCGCGGAACCCGGCTGGGCCGGCGGCGCGACCTTGCGGCCGCCGTACGCGTCCAGCCACTCGACCCAGGTCGTCCACCAGCTTCCCGGCTGCTCGGTCGCCGCGGCGAACCAGTCGTCCGCGGATTCGGGCAGGTCGTCGTTGACCCAGTAGCTGCGCTTCTTCTTCGCCGGCGGATTGATCACGCCCGCGATGTGCCCCGACGCACCGAGCACGAACTTCAGTGGGCCCGACAGGATCGACGTCGATGCGTAGGCCGTCTGCCACGGCACGATGTGATCCTCGCGCGAACCGTAGATGAAGGTCGGCACGTCGATCAGCGACAGGTCGACCGATTCGCCGCACACGGTCAGCGCGCCCGGTTCGCGCAGCTTGTTTTCGAGATAGGTATGGCGCAGGTACCACGCGTACATCGGGCCCGGCAGGCTCGTCGAGTCGCTGTTCCAATACAGCAGGTCGAACGGCGCGGGCGTGCGGCCCTTCAGGTAGTTGTCGACGACATAGTTCCACACGAGATCGTTCGGCCGCAGGAACGAGAACGTGTTCGCGAACTCGACGCCGCGCATCAGCCCCGGTTGCGCCCCGTTCTTGCCGCCGATGGTCTGCTCGCGCATCTGCACGTGCGCCTCGTCGACGAACACGTCGAGGATGCCCGTATCGGTGAAGTCGAGCATCGCGGTGAGCAGCGTCATCGACGCAGCCGGATGTTCGCCGCGCGCGGCGAGCACCGCGAGCGCGGTCGCGAGCATCGTGCCGCCGACGCAGAAGCCGAGCGTGTTGATCTGCTCGCGCCCGCTGACCTGCTGCACCGCGTCGATCGCCGCGAGCAGCCCTTCGTTCATGTAGTCGTCCCACGTCTTGTGCGCGACCGATGCGTCCGCATTGCGCCACGACACGAGGAACACCTGATGGCCGCTCGACAGCGCGTGCGCGACGAGCGAATTCTCGGGTTGCAGGTCGAGGATGTAGAACTTGTTGATGCACGGCGGGACGATCAGCAGCGGCCGCTCGAACACCTTGTCCGTCTTCGGCGTGTACTGGATCAGCTGGATCAGGTCGTTCTCGTACACGACCGCGCCTTCGGTACACCCGAGGTTCTTGCCGACCACGAACTGCGATTCGTCGGTCTGCGAAATCTTGCCGCGCTGCAAGTCGCCGAGCAGATTCATCATCCCCTGCCGCAGGCTTTCGCCGTGCGTTTCGAGGATCGATTTCTGTGCGTCGGGATTGAGTGCGAGGAAGTTGCTCGGCGCGGCGGCGGCCGTCCATTGCTGGACCGTGAAACGGATGCGCTCGCGCGTCTTCGGATCGGTCTGCAGCGCGTCGGCCAGTTCTTGCAGATAGCGCGCGTTGAGCAGATACCAGGCGGCCGCGAACGCATGCGCGGGCGACGCCTTCCACGCGTCGCCGCTGAAGCGGCGGTCTTTCAATTCCGGCGACTCGAGCTTCGCGGCGGCCGCCTGCTGCATCAGCGTCATGCAGTCGCGCGCGTAATCGGCCTGCAATGCCTGGAGCCGTTCGGGCGGAATCGCGGCCACCGGCAGCTTCAGCCCCGCGAACGGCGACGCCATCGCGCCGAAGTCGGGCATCGACGGCATCTGGAACGGAAACGACGTCGGAAACTGGAATGTCGCGAATGGATTGACCGAGGCCGATACCGTCGCGGCACGCGCCGGATCGGCAAAACCGCGCCACGCGTTCAACCACGACTCGAACATCTGCTGCATCGGCTGGGCGGCCGGATCGACACCGGCGCTGCCCGCGGAAGTGCCCGCATGCGCGGACGTCGACGAATTTTTCGATGCTGTCATTACCTGCCTTACCGGTGATTCGTGAGCGTCAATCGTGAAATCCTGCTCGCGCGCGGCGTGCCGGCTGCGAGCCGGGCCGTCATGCTCTGGAGAGGCGTCTCCAGATTCTGCCGCAGTGCGGTATTTTTATCATTATCGTTTTCCCCATGTGAAGCGCGAGATCAAACCACTGAACATTTCTGCACGGAGATAATCCACGCGCAACAGACGGGACAAGGGTTCCGGCGAAACATAAAACATTTTTTCCGGCTTGACCTCGGGATTTTTCATTCAGTCGCGCATGCAACGCCGCATTGCCGCCTCAATATCGAGATAACCCGATTTCGCGGCGCAACAAAACCACGCGCGCATACGCATGCCGTCAATCGGCCAGCCAGATTGCCGCGGCCATGCGGCCCGTCACGCGGTCGCGCCGGTACGAATAGAAGCGCGCGCGTTCGGCGACCGTGCACGCCGTCCCGCCGCTCACGTGCGCCACGCCCGCACGCGCGAGGCGCAGGCGCGCAAGCGCGTAGAGGTCGGCCAGAAACTTGCCGGGCGCGCCGTCGATCGCGACGAACGCACGACGGGTTTCATCATGCTCCGACTGCGGAGCCGTGTCGAGAAACGCGTCGCGCACGTCGGCGCCGACCTCGAACGCCTGCGGGCCGATCGCCGGACCGAGATACGCATGCAGCGCGTCGATCGCGCCGCCCGCGAGCGCCGCGACGCGCGCGGCCGTCTGCTCAACGATGCCCTCCGCAAGCCCGCGCCAGCCTGCATGCGCGGCGCCGACCGCGCGGCCCTGCGCGTCGCACAGCAGCACGGGCAGGCAATCGGCCACCATCACCACGCAGACGGCGCCTGGTCGGTTCGTGACGCTCGCGTCGGCCCGCACCGGCGCCGTTGCAGCGGGCGCCGCGGCGATCACCTCGTCCGCCTGCACGATCTGCGCACCGTGAACCTGCTCGAGCCACGCGGCCCTCGGCTGGCCGGCGAGGGCAAGCACGCGCGCACGATTGACGGCGACATGGTCGGGATCGTCACCGGTATGCAGGCCGAGATTCATTCCGCCCGGCAGCGCGGCACCGTCCCGCCAACGCCCGTACGAGCCTTCGCTCACACCGCCGTCGCGCGTCGTGATCAGCGCGCGCACGCGCGGCGATACCCGCCAGTCGGGCCGCACGCAGTCCTGCCACGTCAACGGCCCCAGGTTCGTCATCGACACTCACTCCTCCTCATCGTCCAGGTACGGCTCGTCGTCGTGATACTCGCCGCCGAAATCGTCATCGTCGTAGACACCGTCGTCGTCGTCGAATTCCTCGTCGCCCTGCCCGAAGCCGAGCGCCGCGACCAGTGCGTTCATGTCGTCCGGCAGCGGGCAGCGCCACTGCATCGCCTTGCCCGTGACCGGATGCACGAGGCCGAGCCGCCACGCATGCAGCGCCTGTCGCGCGAACCCGTCCGGCAGCGGCGCGACCGAGCGCTTGCCGCGCGCGCGCCCGTAGACGGGATCGCCGAGCAGCGGGTGCCCGGCGTGCGCGCAGTGCACGCGGATCTGGTGCGTGCGGCCGGTCTCGAGATCGCACTGAATCGCCGATACCGGCTGACGTTGCCACAGGCATGTGTCAACCGTTCGGAAATGCGTACGCGCGGGCTTGCCCGACGCGCCGGTGACGACAGCCATGCGCGTGCGCTCGCGCGGGTCGCGGCCGATCGGCGCGTCGATCGTGCCCTCCTCGGGCATCGTGCCCCACACCAGCGCGAAATAACGGCGCTTCACCGTGCGGGCCTGCAGTTGGCGCACGAGATCCGTCTGCGCGGCCAGCGTGCGGGCGACCACCATCAGGCCGGAGGTTTCCTTGTCGAGCCGGTGGACGATCCCCGCGCGCGGCAGGCCGGCCGCCGCGTCGCCGTAACGATGCAGCAGACCGTTGAGGATCGTGCCGCTCCAGTTGCCGGCGGCCGGATGGACGACGAGGCCGGCCGGCTTGTTGATGACGACGAGCGCGTCGTCCTCGTAGATCACGTCGAGCGGCACCGGCTCCGGCGTGAACGCGAGCTGCTCGGGCAGCAGATCGGGCACGAGCTGGATCTTCGCGCCCAGCGGCACCGGCTGGCGGATCTTCGCCGGCGCGCCGTCGACGAGCACGCGCTGCGCCTCGATCCAGCTCTGCAGGCGGCTGCGCGAGAATTCGGGGAACAGTTGGGCAAGCGCCTTGTCGAGGCGTTCGCCCGCGAGCGACAGCGGCACTTCGACGATACGCGGCGCGTCGTCGCGCGCCGCGGACGGCACCACGGGCGGCGGCAATGCGTCGCCGGCCAGATCGTCATCGAGGGAATCCCCCGACGCAGCGTCGGCGGGCCGATCGCTTGGGCTATAATCTTCGCGATTTGGTGTGCCCGGCTGGGCATTCTGCGAACTTGAACGGGTCATTTAGACTGGGTCACCGAGACTTGAAGCTAGGACATGCGAGCATGATGAATTCGACCAAACGCACGGCCAGAACCGTCGCCGCCCGGGCTGCGGCGGTAGCGGCCGCGGCCCTCATCGCCGGCTGCCACGGCTTGCCGCAGAAGCAGGACGAGACGGCTACCTGGTCGAACAACAAATTATACTCAGAGGCCCAGGACGCACTGTCCGGCGGCGACTGGGGCAAGTGCGCGAAATATTTCGAATCGCTGCAAGGCCGCGATCCGTTCGGCCATTTCGCGCAACAGGCGCAGATCAACGTTGCCTACTGCAACTGGAAGGACAACGAAGCGGCAGCCGCCGACCAGGCCGTCGATCGCTTCATCCAGCTCCACCCCGATCATCCGGACATCCCGTACGCGTACTACCTGAAGGGGATGATCCACTTCAACGACGATCTCGGCCTGTTCGGGCGCTTCTCCGGCCAGGACATGAGCGAGCGCGATCCGCAGGCGCTGCGCGAATCGTACGATGCGTTCAAGGTCGTCGTCGACCGCTTCCCGAAGAGCAAGTACGCGCCCGACGCGGCTGCACGGATGCGCTACATCGTCAACGCGCTCGCATCGCACGAAGTGCACGCGGCCGACTACTACTACCGGCGCGGCGCGTATGTCGCGGCCATCAACCGCGCGCAGCTCGCGATCAAGGACTACAAGGGCGCGCCGGCGATCGAGGATGCGCTGCACATCATGATCCTGTCGTACGGCAAGCTGAACCAGCCGGAACTCGCCGAGGACACCAAGCGCGTGCTCGCCGGCACGTTCCCCGACAGCCCGTACGTGACCGGCCATTCGCGCCCCGGTACGAAGAAGTCGTGGTGGCAGTTCTGACGCACGGCGCGATGTAACATCCGTTGCGCACGCAAATGCGCACGCAAAAAACCCGGCCATCGAGCCGTAATGCCGTTCAGTTAAGCGACCGAACGGCATTTTTGTTTTGTGGAAGGAGTGGTTGTAAACGTTGCGCTGAGATG
>NZ_JAGIQD010000056.1:0-6408 GCF_017815045.1 Burkholderia sp. CpTa8-5 | reverse complement strand
TCGGGCCGTCAAGTCCCGTCCTGCTCGTTATGCTGTCCGGTTCCTCAGAAAGAACCTTAACTGAACGGCATTACCGCATATGCGGCGTTTTTGTTTTGTGCGGGCGTGCTTATTGTGCAGGTGCTTCCGTGTCCGCCGCAGGCAACGGGAGCGCGCCGCTCGCTTGCATCTGCGCTTTCACGGCTTCGCCGAGCTGGTACACGGTGAGTGCGTAGAAGAAACTGCGGTTGTAGCGCGTCAGCACGTAGAAGTTCTTCAGGCCGAGCATGTATTCGGTCGCACGCCCCGGCGTCGGCAGGTCGACCACGGTCACCGGCGTGCCGGCTTCGGTCGTGATGTTGACCGTCGGCTCGTTCAGCGTCATGCCTGCGCGCAGCAGTTGCGACAGCGCCCAGTGCGGTTCGGGCTGGCCGTCGGCGGCGGCCTGTGCGATGCCCAGGCTGCCCGTATCGGGCGTGATTTGCCAGACCACCGGGCGGTCGGTTTCCCAGCCGTGCTGTTTCAGGTAGTTCGCGACGCTGCCGATCGCATCGACAGGACTGCTGCGCAGATCGACGTGGCCGGTGCCGTCGAAGTCGACTGCATATTCGCGGATGCTGCTCGGCAGGAACTGCGGAATCCCGATCGCGCCGGTGTACGAGCCGAGCACGGTGGTGGGGTCGAGCTGGTTGTCGCGGGTCCAGACCAGGAAGTCTTCGAGGTTCTTGCGGAACGTGGCCTGGCGGCTGTCGCGATTCGGCGTGTCCGGGTAGTCGAACGTCAGTGTGGTCAGCGCGTCGAGCACGCGGAAATTGCCCATGTAGCGGCCATAGATCGTCTCGACGCCGATGATGCCGACGATCACCTCGGGCGGCACGCCGAACTGCTCGGACGCGCGCTGCAGCGTCGCCTGGTTCGCCTTCCAGAACTTCACGCCCGCATTGATGCGGATCGGCTCGATGAAGCGCGAACGATAGACGCGCCAGTTCTTCACCGAAGGCGTCGGTGCGGGCCTCACGAGCTTGACGGCCGTGGCCGAGTAGCTGACGCGCGAGAACAGCGCATGCAGGCTCGCCGAATCGAAGCCGTTGCGGCTCACCATCTCGTCGATGAACGCGTCGACCTTCGCGTTGCTCGCGTAACGCTGCGGAACGATTTCCTCTTCGAACGTCTGGCCTTGCGGCATCGGCTGCTGTGGCTGGGCCTGGGCGACGAGCGTGCCGGCGGGCTTCGCCGGCTGCGTCTGCGCGACGGCGGGCGCGGTGCCGAGGGCCGCCGCGACGGCAGCGACGACGAGCGGAGCGCGAACACGGAACAGCGCGGAGAGAAGGGCGGCGGGCTTGCTGGAATTCATGTCGAAGCGGGCGGACAGGGCGATTGTGTTCGGCGCAGTATACCCGACGCATCCGGCGCGCCGGGCCGAAGCCGGCCGCCGTTGTGGTAAGTTAGCGGCGAATTCGCGGCAGACGATGGACATCATTGACGGAGACCTGCGACGCACCGCGCGCCGCGGACGACAGCTTATGGCAACCGCTTTCTATACGCACCCCGACTGCATGCTGCACGAGATGGGGGAATGGCATCCGGAATGTCCGGCCCGCCTGTCGGCGATCCAGGATCAACTGATCGCGAGCCGCATCGACGACCTGATCGTGCACGAAACCGCGCCGTTCGCGAGCGAGGTCGCGCTCGGCCGCGTGCATACGCAGGCGCACATCGACTACATCCGCAGCATGACGCCGGTCGACGGTTACGTCGAGATCGATCCCGATACGCTGATGAATCGCGACACGTGGCGCGCGGCACTGCGCGCGGCCGGCGCCGCGGTCGCGGCGACCGATGCGGTGATCGAAGGCCGCTACGCGAATGCGTTCTGCGGCGTCCGGCCGCCCGGTCATCATGCGGAGCCGGCGCGCGCGATGGGCTTCTGCTTCTTCAACAACGTCGCGATCGCCGCGCGGCACGCGCTCGACGTACACGGCATCGAGCGTGTCGCCATCATCGATTTCGACGTGCACCACGGCAACGGCACCGAGGCGGCGTTCGCGAACGACGAGCGCGTGCTGATGTGCAGTTTCTTCCAGCATCCGCTGTATCCGTTCTCGGGCGTCGATCACCAGGCGCCGAACATGGTCAACCTGCCGATGCCCGCACGCAGCAACGGGATGGCGATCCGCGAAGCCGTCGACATGCTGTGGCTGCCGCGCCTCGACGCATTCAAGCCGCAGATGCTGTTCGTGTCGGCCGGGTTCGATGCGCATCGCGAGGACGACATCGGCAATCTCGGTCTCGTCGAGGCCGACTTCGAATGGCTGACCGCGCGGATCGTCGACGTCGCGCGCCGGCATGCGCAGGGCCGTATCGTCAGCTGCCTCGAGGGCGGTTACAACCTGTCCGCGCTCGGCCGCAGCGTCGTCGCGCACCTGCGCGTGCTCGCCGGGATCTGATTCCCGCTCGACCGGCCGGTCAGGGCGCGCTCAGCGCGCCGGCACGCGCGCGTGAATCCACGCGATCAGCGCGTCGATCACGCGGTCGCGTTCGAGATCGTTCATCGTTTCGTGGAAGCCGCCCTCGTACAGCGTCAGCGTACGATCGGGCGAGCCGACGCGTGCGCCGAACGCACGGCTGCCGTCCGGTTCGGTCAGCTTGTCCTCGGTGCCGTGATAGACGAGCACCGGGACGCGCAGCGCGCCGCGGCCGGCTTCGATGCGCGCCATCGCGTCGAGAATCTCCGCGCCGGTGCGGGCGGGCACTGCGCCGTGATGCACGAGCGGATCGGCGCGATTGGCCGCGACGATGGCCGGATCGCGCGACAGCAGGGCCGCGTCGATCCTGATCGCGGGGAAGGTGGGCCACACACGGCTGATGACGCGGCTGACCGCGAGCATCCAGCGCGGCACGTCGCGCCCTGGCGCAAGCGCCGGGCTCGACAGCACGAGGCCCGCCAGCGCGTGGCCGCGGGCGGGTGCGCGTTCGATCGCGTAGAGCGCCGCGACCGCGCCGCCCATGCTGTGCCCCATCAGGAACAGCGGCGCATCGCCGCGTGCGGCTTCGGCGACCAGCGCATCCGCGTCGTTCAGGTAGCCGTCGAAACGGTCGACCCACACGCGCGTGCCGGGCGATTGGCCATGCCCGCGCAGATCGATCGCCAGCACGTCGATGCCCGCTGCGTTCAGCCGGCCGGCGAGCGCGGCATAGCGGCCCGCGTGTTCGGCGAGGCCGTGCACCAGCGCGATCGTCGCGTGCGGCGGCGCGGCGCCGTCGCCGGCCGGCCAGCGGTACGACGCCAGTTCGAGTCCGTCCGCGGTACGCAGCCGGCCCATCCGCGGCGCGGGCGCCGAAGGCGCCGATCCGGCGGTGGCGGGTGCGGCGGCCGGCGGGGTGGTGGTGCTCATCGGGCGTCTTCCCTGTTCGTTGGTCTGTGTTCCGGATCATAGTCGCGGCCTTCCCGGGAGGGCCAAGCAGCGCCCCTCTAATTTCGTTTGGTTATGAAAAGATCGAAATCGATTATTAAGGGGAATGAGGGGTTTGCGGTAAAATCGCCGGCTATTCCAGATGCATCGGCGGCCGACTGGCGGGCCAACTCGCCGGCCGGCCGCCGTTTTGTTTACATGATCGAATTACGCAATCTTTCGCAGCGTTTCCCCGGCCCGGGCGGCTGGGTCGAAGCGTTGCACAACGTCAACCTGACGATCCCGCAAGGCGAGGTGTTCGGCATCATCGGCCGAAGCGGCGCCGGCAAGAGCACGCTCGTGCGCACCATCAACCTGCTGACTCGGCCGACCGAAGGCAATGTGGTCGTCGGCGGGCGCGATCTCACGCTGCTGTCGACCGGCGCGCTGCGCGAAGCGCGCCGCGAGATCGGCATGATCTTCCAGCACTTCAACCTGCTGTCGTCGCGCACGGTGTTCGACAACGTTGCGTTGCCGCTCGAGCTGGCCGGCGCGAGCCGTGCCGACATCGAAGCCGCCGTGCTGCCGCTGCTCGACCTGGTCGGGCTGTCCGCGCAGAAGGACCGCTATCCGGCGCAGATCAGCGGCGGGCAGAAGCAGCGCGTCGGCATCGCCCGCGCGCTGGCGAGCCAGCCGAAGGTGCTGTTGTCGGACGAAGCGACGTCCGCGCTCGATCCCGAAACCACGCGTTCGATCCTCGATTTGCTGAAGCGCATCAACCGCGAGCTCGGGCTGACCATCGTGCTGATCACGCACCAGATGGAAGTGATCAAGCAGGTCTGCGATCGCGTCGCGGTGCTCGATGCGGGTCGCGTGGTCGAGGAAGGCCGCGTGATCGACGTTTTCCTGCAGCCGCATCACGAAGTGACGCGCGCGCTGATCGGCGACGTGATCGCGCAGGAACTGCCGCCCGCGCTGAAGGCGCGCGTGGCCGAGCGGCTGAAGACGGGCCGCGGCCATCTGCTGCGGCTCGCGTTCACGGGCTCGGGGGTCGACCAGCCGATCCTGTCGGAGACGATCCGCCGGTACGAACTCGATTTCAACATCCTGCACGGCCAGATCGATGAGATCCAGGGGCAGGCATTCGGTTCGCTCGCGGTGCTCGCGGGCGGCGAGCCGGGCAAGGTCGGGCAGGCGCTCGCGTTCCTGCGCGAGCAAGGTGTGGTGGTAGAGGAGCTTTCGTATGTTGAGTGAGATGTTCGATATGTTCGTGCAGTCGTTCTGGGAGACGCTGATCATGGTCGGCATCTCCGGGGCGGTCGGCGCGCTCGTCGGCCTGCCGCTCGGCGTGCTGCTGTACCTGACCGACCGCCAGGGCGTGCTGCAGAACCTCGCGGTGAATCGCGTGCTCGGCGGCATCGTGAACGCGGTCCGCTCGACGCCGTTCATCATCCTGCTGGTCGCGGTGATTCCGTTCACGCGGCTCGTCACGGGTTCGTCGATCGGCACGGCCGCGGCGGTCGTGCCGCTGACGCTCGCGTCCGCGCCGTTCATCGCGCGTCTCGTCGAAACGGCGCTGCGCGAAGTCGACCGCGGGCTGATCGAGGCCGCGCAATCGATGGGCGCGACCACGTCGCAGATCGTCTTCAAGGTGCTGCTGCCCGAATCGCTGCCGGGCATCGTCGCGGGCCTGACGATCACGTTCGTGTCGCTGGTCGGCTATTCGGCGATGGCGGGCGCGATCGGCGGCGGCGGGCTCGGCGATCTGGGGATCCGCTACGGTTACCAGCGCTATCTGCCCGAAGTGATGTGGACGGTCGTCGCAATCCTGATCGTGTTCGTGCAGATCGTGCAATCGTTCGGCGACTGGCTGGTGCGCCGGCTCAGCCACAAATAAAACCAAACCGATCCGATAGGGGAGAAACGATGCAACGACGCTTCATGCTCAAGTTCGCGGCGGCGCTGGGCGCGGCCGCACTGTTCGCGGGCGCGCATGCGCAGGCCGAAACCATCAAGGTCGGCGTGACGGGCGGCCCGCACGCGCAGATCATGGAAGTGGTGAAGAAGGTCGCGGCGAAGGACGGCCTGGAGATCCGCATCGTCGAATTCTCCGATTACGTGCAGCCGAACGCCGCGCTCGCGTCGGGCGACCTCGACGCGAACAGCTACCAGCACGATCCGTATCTGCAGGCGCAGGTGAAGGATCGCGGCTACAAGCTGCTCAAGGTCGCGGACACCGTCACGTTCCCGATGGGCATCTATTCGAAGCGCGTGAAGTCGCTGGCCGAACTGAAGCCGGGCGCGCGCGTCGCGGTGCCGAACGATCCGACCAACGGCGGCCGCGCGCTGCTGTTGCTGCAGAAGCAGGGGCTGCTGAAGCTGCGCGCGGATGCGGGGCTGAAGGCGACGCCGCTCGATATCGTCGACAATCCGCGCAAGCTGAAGATCGTCGAACTCGACGCCGCGCAGATTCCGCGTTCGCTCGGCGACGTCGACGCGGCCGCAATCAACACCAACTACGCGATGGAAGCGGGGTTGAAACCGAAACAGGACGCGGTCGCAATCGAGGGTCCGAACGGCCCGTATGCGAACATCCTCGCGATCCGCGAGGCGGACCGGAACAAGCCGTGGGTCGCGAAGCTGATCGCCGCGTATCACTCGGCCGACGTGAAGCAGTTCATCGAAGGCAAGTTCGGCGGCGCGGTCATTGCCGCCTGGTAACCGGCAGCGCACGGACGCCCGGCGGGATTAGAGTCGATGATCGAAAACCCGGGCTTTGCGTCCGGGTTTTTTCTCTTTTAAAATAGAACGACCGTTCGCTATCATTGGCGCGTCGCCAAGAAGCGGTATCCTCGACAACCATCATGGTTGGGTCCGCCTGGCCGCGCAGTCATGAGGCCGCGCTATAAAATGGCCTCTGGTCGTATTCGTAACTTTGGAGCGTGTGCATGAAAATCCTGGTGCCAGTGAAAAGAGTGGTCGATTACAACGTGAAGGTCCGCGTGAAGTCGGACAACACGGGCGTCGACATCGCGAA
>NZ_JAGIQD010000055.1:0-8152 GCF_017815045.1 Burkholderia sp. CpTa8-5 | reverse complement strand
CGATCGGGCCGTCAAGTCCCGTCCTGCTCGTTATGCTGTCCGGTTCCTCAGAAAGAACCTTAACTGAACGGCATTAGGCTCGAGGGCCGGTTTTTTCATGGGCGGGCGCCGAAGGACGGCAGACGTGGAAGCCGCGGCGCCCGTTCACGCACCCGACAATCGCCGATGCAACTCCACCAGCGACAGCTTCGTACGAAACAGCCGCGCGAGACTGCGGCTCGCATAGGTGTCGACGTCGCCCGGCAAGGTCCAGCGGTACGCGTCCATCTCGGGAATCATCGAGCCGTCGCGACGGCTCGGAAACAGCGACGTACACGTGCACTGCGCGGGATCGATCTCGCCGTCGGCCACCTGCACCGCGAACAGGTGCAGATCCTTGTCGCGCCGGTACGCGAAGCGGCCCAGATCGAGCAAGCGCGCCGGCGCGAACTCGATGCCGGTTTCCTCGAGCAGTTCGCGCAGCGCGGCGTCGGCCGGCGTCTCGCCCGGCTCGCCCTGCCCCTTCGGGATGTCCCAGTGCGTGGTGTCCGTCGCGTGCGCGAGGAACACGCGGCCATCCGCATCGAGGATCACGACGCCGCACGACACCGTGCGCGGCGCGCCGCCCCGCTTCGTCACGTGCGTGCTCAGCGCTTCTGCAGCTGCCACTTGCCCGCGGCCGTCTTGCAGTAGACGGGCTTGAGCGTCATCGTCTGGCCCTTCGCGGCGATTTCGGTCGCGATTTCGCGGCAGGTCTTGCCGTCCGTCTCGGTCGTGCTCGGCGTGAGCTTCGCGTCGATCTGCGTGCCGCGGCCGCTGCTCTGCCATGTCGTGGTTTCGCCGTCCTTGCCTTCGTCGCGCGCCTGCACGACCGCCTTGGACAGCGACGCGCGATCGGTCTTGCTGAAATAGCTGATCGGCGTGTCGTTCAGGAAGTTCAGGTTGTTCTGTGCATGGGCGGGCAGCATCGCGGCTGCGCACGCGGCGCCGGCCAGCACGCGCGTGACGACGGAAAGGGATGCACGCATCGACATGTTTTTCTCCTTGGATGTTCGATCGAACGGCGTGGCGCAAGCCGGCGAACCGGGGGCCGGCCCTCCGGCGCGCGCCACGACCGTCAGCGAGCGAGCATAGCATGCGTGCTGCGGTGAACGCCTTCTACGGCTTGGCTAACGCGGCCGTTTGCTGATATCCGTCAGTCAGCGTGCCGAGGAACGCGATCACATCCTTGATCTCGGCCGCGTTCAGCGCCGGCGGGTCGCCGCGCTTGCGGTCGAACGGCGGCTCGCGGTTGATGTTCGGCCAGTAGCGCTTCGGCAAATCGTCGTAGATCTGCACCTTGCCGTGCACGACCGGGTAGAACTTCTCCGGATGGATGTCGCGCTCGACGTAGAAGCGCATCACGTCCTCGAGCGAGTGATAGACGCCGTTGTGAAAGAACGTCTTGCGCAGCGCGACGTTGCGCAGCGACGGCGTGCGGAACAGCCCGCAGAATTCGTCGCGCCCCTTCAGGTCGGTGCGTTCGGGGCCGCAGGCGCCGAGATCGTGGAAGCGCGGGTCGCGATTGATGGGCAGCGCACGGTTGCGCGGCACCGCGATCGCGATCAGCCCGAAATCGCTGAACTGCGGCGGGCCGCCTTCGAGCGTGCGCTGGCTGATGTGACAGCTCGCGCAGTTGCCCTTCTTCTCGTCGTTGAACAGCTGCAGCCCGTGCAGCTCCGCGGGCGTGAGCTGTGCGTGGCCGGCCAGATACGCGTCGTATTTGCTCGTGTACGGATCGAACAGCGCCGGCTGCTGCTGGAATGCGTCGAGCGCGCGGAGCACCGCACCGAACGTCGCCTGGTCATCGCCGAGCACCGTTTCGCCGAACGCCTTGCGGAATGCATCGGCATACGGCGCGGCGCGAACCGCCTTCGCGACCCGTGCGGGCGAACTGCTCATCTCGAACGGCGACGTGAGCGGAATGCGCGCCTGCGCATCGCGCGTATCGACGCGACCGTCCCAGGTCAATCCGCCGGTCGGACCCGCGTCGATGCTTTCGTCCCCTTCGTCCGGCGAATCGTGGAAGTGCTCGCTGAACGGCGGGATGCCGCGCAGGTACTTCAGCGACGGCACCGCGCGAAAGCCGGTACGGTGCATGTCGTCGCCGCCGAGCTGCGCCGACAGCGCGTTCGGCGGCCCGAACGCATGCTCGGCGCTGTGGCACGACGCGCAAGCGAGCTTGCCGGACCCGGACAGCGACGGATCGAAGAACAGCTGCTTGCCGAGCGCCGTCATCTGCTTCACGCCCTCGAACACCTGCGCGCGCGTCTGCGGCTGGCCGGCCGGCGCGACCGCCGGGCTGGCCGGCGCGGCCTGGGCCGCCGGTACGACGGACGCGGCCGATGCAGTCGTGCCGGGCTGCGCATCGCAACCGGCGAGCGCCGCGAGCGCGCCGGCCACCGCGAGCGTCGCCGCGGCAGGGATCAGCGATCGCGCGAACGCGAAGGATTTCAACAGGGTGTGCATTCGTTGTGCGGGTAGCGGTGGGCAATCGGCCGGAGCTTATGTCAGTTCCGTGACCGTTCAATGACGTTCCACCGACAGTCAATTGAAAGCGCCCCTACACCCGGCTGTCAAATCGGTTCCAGATAATGCGCGCAGCCGGGCGGTACCGCGAGGTTCGTGCGCCGGCCCTTCCGCCACCCGGTTCCCACACGCGACCAACGACGAATGAGAGAGAACATCGCATGAAGAAGCACGCCTGGATTCGCTACACGCCGATCGCCCTCGCGGCCGCGCTCGGCCTGACCGCCTGCGGCGGCGACGACGTTACGCAACAGGGCCTGTCGGCCGTCAAGAACGTCGTCGTGATCTACGCGGAAAACCGCAGCTTCGACAACCTGTACGGCAACTTCCCGGGCGCGAACGGTCTGCAGAACGCGACGGCCGCGAACTCGGTGCAGAAGGACCGCGACGGCTCGACGATGGCGACGCTGCCGAAGATCTGGGGCGGCCTGACCGCGACCGGCATCACGCCGGCGGTGACCGAGGCGATGACGGCGAACCTGCCGAACGCGCCGTTCGCGATCGACGATCCGAACGGCTTCAACCAGTCGATGAGCATCGCGACGCGCGACATCGTGCACCGCTTCTACCAGGACCAGATGCAGATCAACGGCGGCAAGAACGACATGTACGCCGCATGGACCGACGCGGGCGGCCTGACGATGGGCCATTACACGGCCGATCCGTCGAAGCTGCCGCTGTGGAAGATCGCGCAGCAGTACGTGCTCGCCGACAACTTCTTCATGGGCGCGTTCGGCGGTTCGTTCCTGAACCACCAGTACCTGGTCTGCGCGTGCGCGCCGTACTACCCGAACGCCGACAAGAGCCCGGCGGCCGGCAAGATCGCAGTCCTGAACGCCGACGGCAAGTCGCTGAAGGTCGCGACGAACTCGCCGGCCTCCGCGCTGAGCGGCCCGCCGAAGTTCGTCAACGACGGCGCGCTGACGCCCGACTTCTACGGCATCAACACGATGCAGCCGGCGTATCAGCCGAGCGGCAACAAGGCGGCCGCGGGCGGCGACCCGCTGCTCGCAGACCCGGCCAATCCGTCGACGATGCCGCCGCAGACGGCGACCAACATCGGCGACCTGATGACCAACGCGGGCGTGTCGTGGGCGTGGTATGCCGGCGCGTGGGGCCAGGCGCTGCAGGCGAGCCAGAACGGCACGTCGAACGTGATCTACGGCGCCGACCTGTCGACGCCGAACTTCCAGCCGCACCACCAGCCGTTCAATTACTTCGCGAACCAGGCGCCGGGCACCGCGAGCCGTGCGCAGCACCTGCTCGACGGCGGCGCGAACGGCGCCGAGTTCATCAAGGCGATCGATGCGGGCGCGTTGCCGCAGGTCACGTTCTACAAGCCGCAAGGCAACCTGAACGAGCACCCGGGCTACACGGACGTCACGTCCGGCGATCAGCACATCGCCGACGTGATCGCGCACCTGCAGGCCAGCCCGCAGTGGAAGAACATGGTCGTGGTCGTCACGTACGACGAAAACGGCGGCTTCTGGGATCATGCGACGCCGCCGAATGCCGATCGCTGGGGCCCGGGCACGCGCATTCCGGCGCTGATCGTGTCGCCGTATGCGAAGAAGGGCTTCGTCGACCACACGCAGTACGACACGGGCTCGATCCTGCGCTTCATCACGCGCCGCTTCTCGCTGCCGCGCCTCGCGGGCCTGCAGCAGCGCGACGACGCGCTGAAGGCGAACGGCGCGCAGCCGATGGGCGACCTGACGAACGCGCTCGCGCTGTCGCCGAACCTGTAACGGCATCGCCGTCACCGCGAACGGGCCGGCCCATGCTACCGGCCCGGACGAACGAAGGGCAGCCCCGCAGTTCACGGGGCTGCCCTTTTTCATGCCGCGTGCGGGTGGCCGCGCGCCGCCGTCACCAGCCGTACTTCAGCTCGACGCCGACGTAATCGGCGTTGTGCCCGCCCGCCTGCCGGATCGCGTCGCCGACCTGGAAGTGCACGGCCTCCACCGCACCGATCAGGTTCGCGGCGATCGTCCAGTCCGCGCGCAACTGCACGTACATCCCCGTCCACAACCCGCCCTTGCCCGCCGTGCCCGGCACCGGGATGTTCGGCTGCTGATAGACGGCGTCGCCGGTCGTCTCGCGCCACTGGAAGCCCAGCGCGCCGAGCAGCGACAGGTTCGCCGACGGTTTCAGCGTCACGGACGGCTTCACGTGAATCAGGTTCGCGTAGCTCGTATAGCCGGCCAGCGTGAAGTAATAGCCGTTCGGAAACAGCGGATTGAAGGTGCCGACGCGGCCGTCGTGCGGATGCCGGTCGCCCGACGCCGCGTCGACCTGCAGCGCGATGCGCGGCGACCACGGCGCGTCGAGCCTGTAGCCGGCGATCGAACCGACGGCCCACGCGCCGATCGTGGCGTTGCCGACCGTGCCGGTCTGAAGCATCGTCTCGAGATCCCAGTCGAAGCGCCCGTGCGTGCCCGTGTAGCGGACGTCCCATACGTCGCGATGCTCGGGGCCGCTCGCATCTAGGAAACGCGCGCTGCTGCGGTTGTAGCGCGACCAGTAGCCGGACAGGTCGCCCGGCCCGACCGACTGTCGCTCGAAGCGCACGCCGCTGAACGTGAGGTCGCGATTCGACACGTCGTCGAAATCGGACGCGTCGCGGTTCTGCACCGGCTGCGTCGCATAGCCGATGAAGCGCCACTTGCCGTATTCGTAATCGGCCCACACCGCATCGAACGCCAGCCGCACGTTCGGGCCGTCGCGCGCGGCGATGAAGCGCTGCAAATCGAACGCCATCTCCTGCCGACCGACGCGGAACTTGACCGTGCCACCGCCGAGCGCGCCCGTGTAGGTCGCGAACGCCTGTTCGAGATCGAGCGGGTTCTTGTCGACCGGCGACACCGTGTTCTTGCCGAACGCGCGTGCGTCCTGCAATTGCGCGAAGAACTGCCAATGCGGGCCGAGATGCGCATCGGCGTGCACTTCGACGCGCTGGATCACGTACGTATCCGATTGCGCGGCGCCGATGCCGAACAGCGGCGCGTCGTTGGTCTCGAGCCGCTCGCGCAGGTTCACGCCGAGCGACAGATAGGACTGCGGATCGTGGCCGAGCGGGATGTATTTGAGCCCGTCGAGCGGCTCCTGCGGCACGCAGGGACTCGCGAGCACCGACCAGTCTTCCTGCCAACGATTGAACAGGACGGTCGGGCGTTTGGCGGTGCACGTCGATGCGGCGGTCGCCGTGGACGTCGAGGCCGGCGCCGGTTCTTGCGTCGAAGTCGAGGTCGACGCAGCCGCCGTTTCCGCGAACGCCGCGTTGGCGCCCGCGCACAGCAGGCCCGCGACGATCGACGCGCGCGCGGCCCGCTCGAAGCGGCGGCCGTGGCGTCGCCTGCGCCGCTCGATCATGCACGCTCCTGCGTCGGGGTACCGGCCGCTTGCGCGGCGCACAGCGCAAGCGTCGCGAGCGCGCCGACGGGCGCCAGCAGCGCCAGGAACCCGACGTAGCGGAACCCGAGCGCACCGCCCGCCGCGCCGAGCGCGAACGCGACGATCGCCGGCAGCATCTTCGCAAAGCGTGCGCGTGCGGTGGCGCGCACGCTGTCCGCCGTGCCGGGCGACAGCATGTCGATGGCATCGAGAATCGCCTGCGTGACGTTGCCGGTCATCACCGTGTTCGGCACGCCGCCCGTGCGTGCGATCACGCGCGGATGCGCGTTCTGCACGCCCATCGCGAACGTGCCGACGATGCCGGCCACGAGCGCCGCCACGCTGTCGGGCTGCGTGACGGGCGTCGCCCACACGCCGGCCGCGCAGAAGCCGAGCAGCAGCACGGCCTGCACCGTGTGCAGCACGCGCGTGCCCTGCCACGCGGGCCGCGCGGCCATCGACCGCGCGATCAGGCTGCTCGCGATCACGCCGCATACGAACGCCGGAAACACGCTGAGCTTCAGTATGACGCCCTGCCCGAAGCCCGCGAGGCCCGCGCCGATCAGCACGAAGTTGCCGGTCACGTGCGCGGTGAACAGCCCGAACAGCGCGACGAAGCTCAGCGTGTCGACGAAGCCGGCCACCGCGGCGAGAATCGTGTCCTCGTGCTTCATCGCGCTACGCTCGCGTGGATTTCGGCGACGTAGCCGCCCGGGAACTGCACGAGCGCCGCGTCGCGGCCGTCCGACTTGAACGGCGGCACCAGCACCGTCACGCCCGCGCCTTCGGCCTGCTTCAGCGTCGCCGCGAGATCGGCGACTTCGTAGCCGGTCATTTCGCGCCCGAACGGGTAAGGCAGATGGCCGTCGGTCACCAGCACGGTCATCTTGCCGAAGCCCGATTCGATGCGAATCCGGCGGTACGTATCGTCCGGCCGGCCGATCTCGATGCCCGGCGCCTTCAGGTTGTCGGACACCACCTTGCCTTTCGAGAACTTGACGAAGTCGTGCACGAATTTGCGGACGCTTTGCGGCGACACGTACACGCGATTCTCGGGGACGGTCTGCAGCGCGTCGTAATTCGGCGCCTGCGTGTGCCAGTACAGCTGCATGTTCACGCCGCCCGCCCACGTGACGATCGCGTCGCGACCGATCGGATCGGGGAACGTGTCGACGATCACGTCGGCGCCGTGCTCGCGTGCGGACTTCACGGCGACGTCCATGTCGGTCACGAGATAGCCGGTACGCTCCGCGCAGAACGGATACGGGATCGGCGTCTTGAAGCCGAACACCGAAATCGTGCCGACCGGCGTCAGCACGAGTTGCGACATCGTCTGGCTCGGCGTCGGCGTGACCTGGAACACGCCCTGCTTCGACTTCTTGCCGCCGAACGTCGCGACGAAGCTGTCGGTGAAGCGATCGAAGTCTTCGGGTGCGACGCACACGTGCGTCGTGTCGTACTGCGGACCGACCGCCACCGTCGGCACGACCGCGGGGGGCGCCGGCGGTTTCGCGAACGTCACGGGGGCGACGGCCAGGCCGCCCGCGAGCGTCGCGGCGAGCAGCACGGAACGAACGGATTTCATCACAGGGTTTCCTGGTTGTTGCATCGTCATCGAATGGAACCGCCATCATCGGCCGATTGCCGCGCATCGTCGAGCACGGTCGCGAGCACGAGTGCCGCGATCAGCCCGAGATGCTCGAAAAAGCTGTTGAGCGCCATGAAGTGTTCGGCACCCGAACGGTTCCAGAAATCGTTCGCCACGACCATCGCGACGAGCGTCAGCATGCCAAGGCTGCCGGCGCCCAGCCACGTGAAACAGCGAAACACCACGCACAGCGAGCCCGCGATCTCGACCGCGATCGCGAGCGCCGCCCACAGTGCGGCCGGCTGCAGGCCGACATGCGCCTGCTCCGCGACCGCGGCGGGGAAGTCGAGCGCCTTCGCGACGCCGCCGAGCAGATAGGCGGACACCAGCGCGACGCGCGCGAGTGGCAGGACCCATGGTTGCGCGAGCAGCGCGCGGATCCACGCGGGGGTGCGGTAGACGGTGCGCGTCGTCATGTCAGATCGCCCAGCACGAACAACCGAACGCGCCCCAGAAGCCCTTCGCGTCCGACGTCGGCAACGTGCTCGCCCATGCGCTCGCGTGCGCATGCTGGTGAAGGTTGCATTCGTTCGCGCAGCCGCACATCGCGGCGGCCGCTGCCGC
>NZ_JAGIQD010000054.1:0-8196 GCF_017815045.1 Burkholderia sp. CpTa8-5 | reverse complement strand
GATGAACCGCCGTATGCGGAACCGCACGTACGGTGGTGTGGGAGGGCTGAGGGGGTGACCCCTCTCCCTACCCGATGTTCCTCATGGTTTTCCGTGGACGTCGCTGGCCGACCCTAGCCGGACGCTCCGCTGATAGAAACTTACGGCTGCTTTGCGAGCGATAGAAGACGCTGAAGCCACACCGTAGAGAGCGCAGCCTACTGGCGGGTCAGCTACCGCCATTTACGAAGCGACATTCCCTACGTTGCAGCTTGCACGTGCCTGCCCGCGACGCGCACGCTCGCGGAAAGTCTTGGCATGTCGCGCGTCACGACGACGTGGAGCGAACCGGTTAACAAAGGCTGGATCGTCGGTAGTTTCGGCGGCCGCTCGCAATCGGCGAGCGGCAGAACCGCACGGCAGTCGAACCGGCGATCGGGGCCATGGATACAACCGCCAGTTGATTTGCCTCTGCTGACGCGCCCTGCTCAATGATTGATCAGCTTCCGCTCATCGTCGCGGACGTGCGATCGCTTCGATTGACCAGGACATCGCATGCGTACTGCGAAGCGACTTCTCCGAGATAAAGATGAGGTATTGGGACACGCGTCGCGAACGCAGGCGTGCCGTTCAGAGCAAAGCGCTACGATGTATCAAAGGTGCATCAGCACATCGTTTGCGCGAACGACTTCAAATACTTCATGCCGGTGTCGCACATGACTGTCACGATCGTGGCGTCCGGGCCAAGCCGTTCGGCGAGTCGCAATGCGCCGGTTACGTTGGCGCCGGTCGACGTACCGCAGAACAGCCCTTCCTCGGCGGCCAATAGGAACGCCATGGCTCTCGCGTCCTCCGTGGAGACGCGCTCGAGTTCATCGGCTATGCCGTCCCGCCAAAGCGGCACGACATAGCCGGCGCCGATTCCGTCGATCTTGTGCGCCCCAGTCGGCCCGCCCGACAGCACCGCCGATTCGGCCGGCTCGACACCGGCGATCCGGATGCGTGCGTCATGCTCGCGCAAGCGCCGCGAAATGCCGCGCAGCGACGCAGCCGTGCCGACGCTCTGGACGAAACCGTCGAGACGGCCGCCGGTCTGCTCCCAGATCTCGTCGGCCATCTTCGTATAGGCGTCGAGCTGATCGGTGTTTTCCATCTGCGCGGTAATGTATGCGCCCGTCTCGCCGGCAATCCGATGGGCTTCGCGAATCATATCCTTCGTCAGCTTCTCGGTTTGCTTGCCGTTGTCGCTCGGGACGAGGGTCAGCTTCGCACCAAGCAGGCGCATGTGATCGAGTTTCTCCTTCGAGAACGCCTCCGATGAAACCAGATGCAGCGGATGCCGCTTGACGGCGCAGACCAGCGCGAGCGACACGCCCGTGCTGCCCCCGGTGTATTCGACCACCGCGCCGCCCGGCTTCAGCCGACCATCGCGCTCGGGCGCTTCTATCATCGCGAGCGCGATCCGGTCCTTCATGCTGCCGGTCGGATTCTGACTTTCGAGCTTGACGAACAAGCGTGCGCCGTTCTTCGGGACAACGTGTCGTAGCGGTACGAGCGACGTGTTGCCGATCGTGTCGAGGATGCTGCCGGGAGTGGATTTCATATCGACCTCTGAATTAAGCGAACGGGCAAGACCAGGCGGGTAGCAGTCAGCTCACATGGCCGAGCAGCGCGACAGCGAACGTGAGCGTCGCCGCGAAACCGGTCAGGAAAGCGATCGTGCGAACAACCGGAATGCCGGCGGCGTAGACGACGTAGTGAACCAGCCGCGCCCCCAGATAGAGCCTCGCCGAGAACACCGTCGCCGGGCTGCTCGCGCCCGTCATTGCGCACATCAAGACGAGCGGGGCGAACACGGCGAGATTCTCGATCGCGTTCGCATGCGCGCGCCGTGCGCGCTCCGCCCACGGCGGATCGGGCGCGAAGGACGGATCGGGATTGCTCACGGCCGCCATCACGCCACGCGTGACGATTCTCGCCAGCATGTAAGGGATCCACATCAGCAGCGTCGCGATCGCGATCAGCGTCAGTAGGTGAAGTTCTGGCGAAAACGTCATCGGATTGACCTCTATCGGACTAGGTACAGGACATATCTGCGGATGCCGGAAATGCTTCGCAGTCTAGACTCGTGACAAGGCCACTCGCTATAGTCATAAATGACATTAATAGCGACATTTACGACACTCTTTCGACAGCGAAACCACTATCCGTCTGACCGGAAAGCCGATGCATGGGCGGGCGTAGCGAAAGCTCGTCACGCGTCGCCCGCCGAATTCAATCAGACCGTACGCGACACCAGTTCGCCCAGAACCGTGTCCAGCGCGACATAGCCGCGCAAGATTTCGTCAGGATCGCTTTCGAAATCAATCCAGTCTTCGTTGAAGCCGTCCAACATGCGCATGCGGGGAAGTGGATGCTTCATGCCCTGCGCGCGAAACAGCGCTTCCCATGTTCGCCTGTCCACGGCTTCCGTGCGCACGTCCCGGCCCAAAACGCGAGCGAAGACCAGCGCGAGATCGTTGGGACTCACCCGGCGCGGCCCCTCGAGCTCGACGACACGCACCCCGCGCCACGTCTGCTGCAGCAGTTCTGCCGCAACGCGGCCTACGTCCGCGGTGGCGACCATCGGCACGGGCTTGTCGAGCGGCTGCAGGTAACTGGCGACGACGCCATCGTCGCGCGCGGACGCCACATCCCACGCGGCGTTCTCCATGAACCAGCCGGGCCGCAGGAACGTCACCGGCATCGGCATCTCGCGTAACGCCTGCTCCATCAGCGTGTGTTGTGTGAGCAGATTGGGCTCATCAGCCTGCGCGCCGATCGTCGACAGGCTGACGACCCTTTCGGGGCGCGCCTTCAACAGCGCGGCAGACAAGGCCTCGATCACCTTCCGCGCTTCAGGAAACCCGGGCGCCGGATCGAACACCGGCGGCGGCAGGATGAAAACGCCCGTCGCCCCAGCGAATGCGTCGGCGAGCGACGAAGGGTCTTCCATGAAAGCCGTCGCAACTTCGCACCCGCGCTCCCCCCACGCCGCCGCTCGCGTCGCGTCGCGCACGACTGCGCGCACCGTCCGGCCCGAGGCCAGCAGTTCGCGGGCCAGTGCGCCGCCGACCTGGCCGGTAATTCCTGTAATTGCATACATTGCTCGTTCTCCACGTGTGAATACGTCGGTCGCATTCTGGACAAACGCGGACCAAAACAAAACGACATGGATGGCATAAGATAAGTAACAGTGCGTCATCAATTCGATATCATCGACGCAGACGCCCGGCACGGCTAGGCTGCGTGGCGTCGGCGTGTCGGCTTTCAGTGGGTCGCGCGCGATCCGCCACCGTATTCACTCGAACAACCATGAGATCCCGTAGCGAGAAACTGTCCGGCAGCATCAGCGTGTTCGCCGCCGTGGTCGATGCCGGGACATTTTCGGCTGCCGCCGACGTGATAGGTATGACGCCGCCGGGCGTCAGTCGTGCGATTGCGCGGCTGGAAAGAAAGCTGAACATCCGGCTGTTCAACCGAACGACGCGGTCGGTGTCGTTGACCGAAGAGGGTCGCCGCTTTTACGAGCAGGTCATGCCCCATCTCGCCGGGCTGGAGGAAGCCGCCGCGGCGGCCGCAGGCGGCGCCTCCGCAGTGCGCGGCAAGCTGCGGATCAATCTGGATCCCGTCGTCTACCGGGCCATTCTCGGGCCACGACTCGATGCGTTCATGGACACGCATCCCGAACTCGAAATCGAGCTCATCGCGCGAGACAGCGTGGGCGACCTCGTCATGGACGGCTTCGACCTCGCCGTGCGATTCGGCGAACCGCGGGCATCCAGCCTGATCGCGAGAAAGCTGCTCGATACCGGCATCGTGACGGTCGCGGCGCCCTCGTACATCGCGCGCCGGGGGCGGCCGGCCAAACCCCAGGACCTCGAAAACCGCGGCCATCGCTGCCTGGAATTTCGCAACCCGGAAACAGGCAAGCCGTTCGCGTGGGAATTCCATCGCCGGCGCAAACGCATCGTGGTCGACACACGGGGGCGCCTGACGGTCAACGATCCGGGCGCGCTGCTCAATGCATGCCTCGCCGGTTCCGGCATTGCGCAAATGCTGCTGCTCGGTGCCGAGCCGCTGATCGCCGACGGCCGGTTGATCAATCTCTTTCCCGAATGGGCCGACGAGCGGTATCCGTTATACGCGTACTACCCGTCTCGGCATCACGTGCCGGCAAAGACGCGCGCGTTCCTGGATTTCATGGTCGAACTGACGGGCATTCACGGCAGCGTCGGCATGCACTAATGCCGTCCCGGCGCGACCTACGCTACCATGCGTCGCCATTCACCGCATGCGACGACGCGGCTGCCGGTCTAGCGGCGGCCTTCGCGGCCGCGGCGCTCGCCGTTGGCGAAGCAAAGCCGCTCCGTACCGAGAACACTACCGATTATCGGCACGCAATTCCCGCACCCCCCGGCCGAGCCTGCGACGCAACAAGGCCCGCAACGTCGCGGAATCCGCGTAGCCGACCTCGCTTGCGATCGTCTCCAGGTTGTAACCCATCGACACGAGATTCTGCGCGCACTCGATTCGGAGATCCTGGAAGAACGCCAACGGCGACTTCCCGAGCACGGCCTCGGTACGGCGCTGCAACGTACGTGGTCCGACGGCCAATGCAGCTGCCGCCGTCTGAAGCGAAAAACCTGCGGAAAGATTCTGGCGAGCCCATCGCTCGAAGCGCGAGACCAACGGATCCGCGTGCGCAAGGTAATCCGGAATGATGTATTCAGCCTGCGACGAAC
Source organism: Burkholderia sp. CpTa8-5 (assembly GCF_017815045.1). Lineage (NCBI taxonomy): Bacteria > Pseudomonadati > Pseudomonadota > Betaproteobacteria > Burkholderiales > Burkholderiaceae > Burkholderia > Burkholderia sp. CpTa8-5. The sequence goes on along the minus strand of NZ_JAGIQD010000054.1, from coordinate 3,433 downwards.
GCTTGTCGATCAGCATGAAGCGCGCAACGAGCGTGGCCAGTTCGGGGCTGGCTTTACGCAGCAACCACAGCGCAAGGTCGAGATGGCCCATGGCCGATCCTGCCGTGACCAGGCGGTCCGAGGCGACGACCATGCGTGAATCATTCAGATCGACTGCCGGATAACGTTGACGAAAGAAGGGTGAGAGCGACCAGGTGGTCGTCGCCTCGCGATGATCCAGAAGCCCGGCTTCCGCCAGCACGAACGTCCCGATACAAGCAGCGGCAACGCCGACGCCTTCAGCATGCCACGCACGAAGGTACGCGATTGCATCACGCACGTCTGGACGTTGTAGCGCCTCCGTCAGGCGCTCCGGCTGTCTGATACCCGGCGCGGGCACGACCACCCAGTCGGCGCGGCGTACGCTGCCTGCCGGTTCCACCGGCATGGACAGTCCATGCGCGGTACGGACGCGCCTGCGCACGCCAACCACCTCGACGTCGAAAGGCGGGGCGGCAAAGCCCTGCGCATCAGCCAGTTCGTTGGCCATCGCGAACGTATCTAGCAGCACCGTCAGGCCGGTGTCGAATAACCCCTCAAGCGCCAGAATAGACAATCTCATGTCGTAAACGCATCTATTAATGTCATTTACGACTATAGCCAGTTTTCCGGGGAAAACCTAGACTGCACGGCAATGAGGCGAAGATTTCAGCCGCCTAGCAAAGGGGAAGAGCATGAGCGATAGGGAACTTGCTGGCCTCGACCATCCCGTCTGGTCGGCCCTCACAACGAAGCAGGCGCACTTGGGACAAGGCGACGCGCTCGCGCGTCGATACCATCCCGACGTCGCGCCTTTTGCTGCGCTGGCCACCGAAACGAGTTCCGCTTACCAGGCGCTCCAACAGCTTTTGCGGCCTCACGAGCAGGTCGCGTTACTGTCTGTCGAACGAATTGGTCCAGTCGACGGATTTCAAACGACGCATGTCGGCGTGATCCATCAGATGATCGCTTCGCATCGCCAAGCAGGAAGGACGGATAACGACGAAATCGGTCAGTTGGGCGCCGCCGATGCGAGCGATATGCTCGAACTAGCCCGGAAAACCAAGCCAGGCCCCTTCAGCGAACGGACTATCGCCATGGGCAATTACATCGGAATTCGCGAACGTGGGCATCTCGTTGCCATGGCCGGCGAACGAATGCACATCGACGGATACGTCGAGATCAGCGCCGTTTGCGTCGATGACGCGCATCGCGGCAAGGGGCATGCCGCGCGACTGATGAGCGCCCTGCAATGGGAAATCGAGAAGCGCGGCGAAACACCTTTTCTGCATGTATTCAGCGACAACGCTTCCGCGATTCGGTTGTATGAGCGCCTGGGTTTCCGACTACGCCGCACGTTTCATCTCAACCGCATCGAACGTATTCATACGGGGTCAGTCGCGGCTCTCTAACTTTTTCCGGGAAACACTCAACATGCCTAACAATATTCTGATAACCGGGGCGAGCAGCGGCTTCGGCTGCGACACGGCGGAAACGCTGTCGGCTGCTGGGCACCGCGTATTCGCGTCGATGCGAGACATCGCGGGCCGAAACCAGCCGCATGCCGATGCCCTTCGAGCGAAAGGCGTGCACGTCGTCGAACTCGACGTGACGGACGATGCGTCAGTCGAGCGCGGCGTCGCGTCCGTGCTCGAGCATGCCGGGCGTCTCGACGTCCTCGTGAACAACGCCGGGATCGGATCAGCCGGTATTTCCGAGGCGTTTACCACAACACAGGTACAGGCCCTCTTCGACGTGAATGTATTCGGTATCCAGCGAATGTTGAGGGCAGTCCTACCGACCTTCAGGAAGCAGCGCGAAGGCCTGATAGTGAACATTGGCTCGATCCTCGGCCGCGTGACGTTTCCGTTCTTCGGTCTCTATGGCGCATCGAAGTTCGCGATTGAAGCTTTGACCGACAGCTACCGCTATGAGCTGTCGACGTTGGGCGTCGACGTGGTTCTCGTTCAACCGAGTAACTATCCGACGAATATTTTCGCGAGCGCGCAGTTGCCCGCCGATGCCGCCCGCGCGCCCGGCTACGGTGAAGCCGGTGCGATTCCGGACAAGATGTTACAGACATTGATGGCGCTGTTCGCGAGCGACCACGCGCCGAATCCGCACGACGTCGCCGACGCAATCGTGCAGCTCGTCGAACAAGAGAACAGCACGCGCCCCGCGCGTTTGGTCGTGGGGCAGTCATTCGGCGCGGACGCCCTCAACGCTCAAGCAGCAGCGATTCAGGCGCAGGTGCTCGAGGGCCTCGGGCTGGCACGCCTCGCCCATGCGGAAGGGTGACCCGCGGCGGCTTAAGTGTACGGCCGACACACAATCCAATACCGGACCGAGTCACCGCACCTCGGTCCGCTTACCGCCGGCTAACGGACGTAAATTCTATCGCGGGCCAATGACTACTCATGGCCGACAGCGGAATCATGCGTTTTGTATCGCTGGACGAGCGAGCATCTAGGCAGCAGTGGCCTGAACAAGACGCAGGCCCCATCCAGTTTGCAACGTACCGTCTTCGCTTTGCATGGGCGCGAGCGCCGACAACAGTTCACTTTTGAACTGTACGCGCGCCGCTTCCGACATCCGGTCGGCGTCGTAGGTGTCCAGCATGTCCAACCACAGCTGCTCGGGTGTAGGTGCCCAGTCGATTTCGATGTCTTCAAAAGCCACATCAACAAAATCGGGCTTTAATAGTTCTTGCCACCCCGCTTCACTGCGTGTGCGCGCATCACCGAGCCGCAACTCTGTGAGCTGATCCTTCGCGATTGGCTTGAAGATGTCCAAAAATACTTCGCCGACCTTGCCAGTCAAAAAGCTCCGCCCGACGATAGCGGAAAAGCTGCCGCCGTCACGCAATACCCGGTGAATCTCTCGAACAACTTGTTCGATATCGTCCATCAACATGAGAGCCATGTGCGACAGCACGTAGTCTACCGAGCCGCTACCGAGCGACACTTCTTGTGCACGCTCGTTAAGCAATCGTATTTCGTGCGGCAATATTCGCCGAGCCAGGTTCAACTCGCCATCGCTCATGTCTATGCCAATTAGCTTCGTTGCTGCATGCCCCCTGTCGTTCAGAATTTGCAGCAATGGCCCATCACCACATGCCAGATCGAGCACAGTCCGCGACATCGCGTCATTCGGTACACGATTCGCCAGTGCGTGATAGGAGGAGGGGTATGCTGCCTGCGCAGATCGTGCAGGTCGATTACCGTAGGCTCGACGCGTTGCTCCTGCCCGGCGGCAGTGAAAATCTTTCAAATATATTTCTGCGTACGAGGTCATTCTCGCGCCATTCGATTGTTCGCTAATTGGGAGCACTCGTGACTCTAGCAGGCTGTTGAATTTGGGAACGGTGTAAACGGGCTCTGCGGGCGGTGCGTTAGAGATATCGTGTTCATGACCT
>NZ_JAGIQD010000053.1:0-8656 GCF_017815045.1 Burkholderia sp. CpTa8-5 | reverse complement strand
CGTCGTGAACAGCGGTTCTTGCATCTCGTCCATTCCACGCATCGGCTTATCCGCTCAAGGTCATGAACACGATATCTTTAACGCACCGCCCGCAAAGCCCGTTTACACCGTTCCCAAATTCAACAGCCTGCTAGGCCGTGCGTTGCTACTGTTGCATCGTATTGTTCGTGCATTCAGCCTAACGAGTACTTCGTCTTTTCACGATGGGCAGCTCATTGCTCCAAGCACTTCACCGTCATTCGAGCATGTTCCAGTGCAGAGGCAATCGAAGGACTACTCGGTTCGACAAGGCCATTGGCGACGATCTTTAGGCATTCGTCGATCACTCTCACCGGAGCCCCCAATTTTCCCGACTCGTAGCGAGATAGACATGACTTATCGACCTTCAGACGCATCGCGAACTCCCTCTGCGTCGCGGCACCGCGCGCAAGTTTGATGAGCTCCTTTTGCGATCGTGGGAAACGTGACTCAATCATTTAGATGTAACTATAGCAATGAAATGCTATAATAGCATCACTCTCAGCCAAGAGTGCGCTAAGATGGAAGAGGGATATAGCTATGGCACGATCGGATCAAATCAAAGCGCTACTGCGCGCCCATGCGAGCGAAGATTCACCTCAGTTCTATGCCGTTGCGACGCAAGTTGCGGCGGATGAGGCTCGCCGCGGGCATACCCGGCTCGCCGCCGAACTTCGAGAGTTGATCGACGCGGCGAAGGTGAAAGCCAACAGTCCCCGGACCGTGCGGCCGACACCGCTCGCCCAGCCAAAAGGCGAGCTCGTCGATTTGCTTTCCGTGAAGTACCCATCGGACCGCCTGAGTCAGATGGTGTTGACCGACGATGTGCGAACCAAGCTCGATCGGATCTTGAGGGAGCAGCGTGAGGTTGAACGACTTAAAGCTCACGACCTGGCGCCGCGGCGAAAGATTCTTTTAGTTGGACGCCCCGGTACCGGTAAGACCATGACCGCGGGCGCGTTGGCCGGAGAGTTGCGGCTTCCCCTGTTCACTGTCCGCTTCGACAGCCTCATTACAAAGTTCATGGGTGAGAGCTCATCGAAGCTACGCCTTGTGTTTGATGCTCTAAAGCAAACTCGTGGCGTCTACTTTTTCGACGAGTTCGATTCGCTTGGGCTTCAGCGTGGCAGCCAGCACGACGTGGCTGAAATGCGCCGTACGCTCAATATGTTCTTGCAGTTGCTCGATCAAGATGACTCGGACAGCCTTATTCTGGCCGCCACTAATCACGCGAAAGATCTCGATGTTGCGCTTTTCCGTCGATTCGATGACGTCGTGCGCTATGCTGTACCGAACGCCGAGCAAATCGAGCAGTTGCTAAGGAATCGGCTTGCCAGCTATGTGGCTGTGTCGTTTAATTTTGAGCGTGTTACAAGTGCCGCCGAAGGTCAATCTCAAGCTGAAATTTCACGGGCCTGCATCGATACGATTAAAGACACCATTCTGAATGGCGAGGGAGTTGTGAGCGAAGATTCTGTTATCGCTCACTTGTCTGAGCGCGCACACAATCAGTTCCATGATTTTTAAGGCTTACTGTTTGAGTTAGTTGTACACTCGAGCATCTCGGTTCACTTGGTAAATCCGATATGCCCGAAACAAACCTTCCTCACCTGTTTGCAAACGGTTACAGCGAAACACGAGAGTACATCGCTCCGCCGGCGCGGGTAAATCTGCCCACAATGCCGCGCAACCGACGGGCACACGGCACGCGCCTCATCGGGCAATTGCAACGTCTGCGAGTTACCGCTGCCGCGATCGAGAGTAGGCGCGAGCAACTCGATCTTCCCCGGCGGCAGGCGGGGTTTTCGATAGCAATCGAGATTCGGCCAAAGGGCGCTCTTAATCCCACCTCGGTTGAGTGGAAGCGAGACGGAATCGAAGTCTTATCTTTCGTCGATGCCCGAGATCGGGACGTCCTCGTTGTATTCGTGCCCGACGGAAAACTTTCTGCATTCGAGAAGCGGGTAAACGAGTATCTCGAGAAAGATACTGAACATGAAAAACCCGCCCATATGGCACTTGTGAATGCGATCGAGCAATTTCGTGCCATCGCCTTCGGAGATCTTTGGACCTCACGCTCAGATCCTCCAGCGCCTGATGAACTTGCCTGGTACCAAGTTTGGCTTCGATCGAAAGGGCAGTCAGCCGGTGCCATCCGTGATGAATTCGCGGAAGAAGGGGAAAATTTCGGCATTATCGTTGAGCCAGGCTACGTCACCTTCCCGGGAAGAGTTGTCGTCGCAGTTCAAGCAACCCGAGATTCGCTCCAGGAAAGCGCCGAGCTTTTGGATCTCGTCGCCGAGTTTCGAAGCGTCGCACCCACTGCGGAGTTTTTCCTTGGAGAGTTGACGCCGGCGGACCAGGCCGAGTGGGGCCAAGATTTGGTTGGACGCATCGAATTTGGCGAGAACGCAGGAGAGACTCGCGTTGCCCTTCTCGATACCGGAGTGAATCGAGCACACCCGCTTCTTTCCGATGTCCTTGGCGAACAGGATCTGCACGCATACGACGAGACATGGGGACTTGCCGATCACGAGGGGCATGGCACCGAGATGGCCGGCATATCTGCCTACGGGAATCTGACCGAACTGTTGGCTTCCAACGAGCCTGTGCTCATCAATCACGTTCTCGAGTCGGCGAAGATACTTCCTCCCAACGGTGCAAATTCCCCCCATCTCTACGGCGCTATCGTCGCCAGGTCGGCCGAACTCTTGGAGGGTGCAGCAGAGACTGATCGCCGCGTGTTTGCGATGATGACCACCGCAATTGGAGATACAAGTGGCGACCCTTCAGAATGGTCCGCCACGATCGACCAGTTGGCATTTGGAAGGCCTTCAGTCGAGATCAACGTTGACGACGACGAGAACCCCGAGCCAATTCGTCAAAGACTTTTCGTGCTGGCTGCAGGTAACGTCCAGAGCAATGAATGGCACGAGTACCCCAATTCGAACGCAATTCGGTCGATCGAAGATCCGGCGCAGGCGTGGAACGCTATCGGCGTTGGCGCCTACACCACGCTTGCTGATATCAATGCGCATCAATATCCCGGGTATCAAGCTATCGCCGACGTAGGCGCGCTTGCGCCGAGTTCACGGACGTCTCTTACCTGGATCAATCAGTGGCCGTTCAAGCCCGATGTGGTGGCCGAGGGCGGTAATGGGTCCATTGACGGCACGAACACCGGGACCCCCGGCCCCGACTCGGTGCGCATGGTCACTACTGCTTCCCGGTTCCAACGATCTTTGTTCTGTGAGACCGGAGATACAAGCGCAGCGACAGCGGAGGTGGCACGATTGTGTGCGCAGATCTGGAGCCGCTATCCAGATTACTGGCCAGAAACAGTCAGAGCCCTTGTCATCCATGGCGCTCGGCACACGCCGGCCATGCGCGCAAATCTCAGTGTTCAACCGACGCAGCGAGACAAGCGAAATCTATTACGCACAGTCGGTTACGGTGCGATTCAGCCTACGTACTCCCTATCGTCGAGCGAGCAACGTGCGACTATCGTGTTAGAAGAAACGCTAACGCCGTTTCGAAAGGACGGTTCGATCAAGATGGGGAATCACAATATACATGAGCTCCCTTGGCCTTCAGACGAACTCCTCGAGCTTGAAGGACAGCAAGCGGAACTTCGCATCACGCTATCTTACTTTGTCGATCCGAATCCGAGCAAACGGGGCTGGAATAGCAAGTACAGATACCCCTCTTTCGGGTTGCGATTCTCCCTGAAAGGTGCAAGCGAAACCGACGAAGAGTTCCTGAGTCGAGTCAATTTGGCGGAGCGTGATGCAGATGACGAACAGAGGCATCCCGACCCCGACGTCGACGGTTGGACTCTGGGATCCCAGTTACGAACAAGAGGCAGTATCCATTCTGACGTGTGGACGGGCACCGCTGCTGCCCTCGCTGCGAAAGGGCAGATTGCCGTGTATCCGGTTGGCGGCTGGTGGAAGGACTGGAAAGACGCCGAACAATGGGACAACGAGGTCAGATATTCCCTCGTGGTATCGCTCGAACTGCCAGTCGACGTCGAAACGGATATTTATCAGCCGATCGCCCACGAGCTTGGGGTGCCGATTGACGTAGAGATCGACACTTCCGACGACGATTTCTAATCGTGACTGATCCGGCGGGGCGACGATTCGTTGCCACATGCAAACGGTCGCGCCCGCCTACCCTGTCGGCATATATCGTGAAACTTTCCCGTAACCGGCCTCGACTCTCCGAATCACCGACTGGCGCAGTTACCATTGCGCTCAGTTGATCAATGTGCTGATCTGAAATAGCGTCATTATTTGGCGCATACCCATTCTTAAATTAGTACGCAATCCGAATCACTTTCCTTCGTTGAGCATCCATTGGCAGCACATTGAAAACGCCAATCTGATACCTCCTTGATGATGACTCGGGCGACATCGCCGAGAAAAGCCATCACCGGACTCCTCAAAGCTACAGCAATGATTTCCCCTCCCGAGACGCTGGGCGCCTTTTCCGCAGAAGTTCCACGGCAACCGAGAGCAGACATGCTAGCTATTGAATCAAGAAATTAATAGCTTTGATCAAATATTGCGAAAGAGACCACCTTTTTTGCCAACCTACACACAGCTCGGCCCCCATCCCGCCCCCAATAATCCCCTTGACGCCCTATCTTTCGATATATATCTTTAGATATGTTTTACGACACATGGGACACGATCATGCGACACAACCCCTCCCGCGGCCATGCCCGATGCGACGGTCATGGTGCGCATGCCCGCCCTGACTGGTTCGCCGGTCTCTGGTACGCGATCGGCCGCCACCGTCGCGGCGGCCACGATGGATTTGGTGGCAACCCGTTCGGCGGCCGGGGCGGGCGCGGCGGCTTTGGCGATTTCGGCGACGACGCGATGCCGCGCGGCCGCCAGTTCAGCTCCGACGATCTCCAGCTGCTGCTGCTCGCGCTGGTGGCCGAACAACCGAGCCACGGCTACGAACTGATCAAGGCGCTCGACACGCGCTCGAACGGTTTCTACAGCCCGAGCCCCGGCATGGTGTATCCGGCGCTCACGTATCTCGACGAAGTCGGCTTCGTCGCGTCGCAGGCGGAAGGCAACCGCAAGCGCTATGCGCTGACCGACGCCGGCCGCGTGCATCTCGACGCCCAGCGCGAAAGAGTCGACACGCTGTTCGCGCGCCTCACGCACCTCGCTCGCAAGATGGAATTCATGCGCCGCGCGTTCGCCGGGGAATCGGCGGGCGCCGACGCGCACGACGAATCGCAAGCCGGCTGGCTGCCTGAATTCGTCGAGGCGCGTCTCGCGCTCAAGCGCGCGCTGCTGCACAAGAGCGCCGCCGATGCCGACGAACAGCGCCGCATCGCGGCCATCATGCGCCGCGCGACGGCTGAAATCGAAGGCGGCGCCGGCGCGTGATCCGCGCCGCCCCGTCACCACCCAAGGAGAACGGATCGATGCAGAACACGTCCGAACGCACCGTCACCCGCGTGCGCCACACCCTCAAGTTCCGCCTGCTGCAGGTGCTGCGCGTGCATACCGTGACGCCGCACCTGCTGCGTGTCACGCTCGGCGGCCCCGATCTCGCGGATTTCGAATCCGCGTCGTTCGACGATCACGTGAAGGTCTTTTTCCCGCCGCCCGGCGCGGAACGGCCCGCGCTGCCGACGCTCGGCCCGAACGGCCCCGAATTTCCGGAAGGCGAACCGAAGCCGGTCGCGCGCGACTTCACGCCGCGCCGCTTCGATCGCGCCGCCGGAGAACTCGATCTGGAATTCGTGCTGAACCATCCCGGCCCCGCATCGCAGTGGGCCGCGCAAGCGCGTGTCGGCCAATGGCTCGGCATCGGCGGCCCGCGCGGTTCGTTCGTGGTCCCGACCGATTTCGACTGGCATTTGCTGATCGGCGACGATACGGCGCTGCCGGCCATCGCACGACGCCTCGAGGAACTGCCGGCCGGTGCGCGCGCGGCGGTCGTGCTGGAAGTCGCGGATCGCACCGCGCAGATCTCGTTCGAGACGCGCGCCGACGTGCATGAAATCTGGCGCTTCCGCGCCGAAGCCGACACGGCGAACGGCGACACGCTGCTGAACGCCGTCCGCGATCTGCCGCTGCCGCCGTCCGGCGACGGCTACGTGTGGGCAGCCGGCGAAGCACTGTCGATGCGCGCGGTGCGCCAGCACCTGACCGGCGAACGCGGCATCGACAAGTCGCGCATCCGCGCGGCGGCCTACTGGAAGCGCGGCGCGGCGGCCGTGCACGAAACGCTGGAAGACTGAGCGGGGGCGCCCGGTTGCCGGGCGGTTGCAACAATCGTGGCGCCCGCGCAGCAGCGGGCTTGGCACCGGCATCGCGGCTGGTATATATCTATGTCTGCGCGCCGCTGTCGGGCGACAGCCGCCGCAGCCCGCCCAGGAGCGCCCGGTCATGACAAAAGAAAGCCACGCTTCGCCTTTCCTTCGCCACCTGAAGATCGCCGGTTATTGCGGCCTCGCCGCGGTCGTCGTCGCGCTGTTCGTCGCGATGTGCGCGATCCTCACGGAAAGCGCCCTCGACCGCGATACCGCGCGGCATCCGGCCGATACACCCGAGCTGCGCGACGCGGGTGGCGGTCCATCCGCCTCGGCCGAATCGGCCCGCACACCGGGCTCGTCCGGCTGACGGCGTCCTGCCGGTTTCCTTCCGCTTACGGCGCCTGCCGGCGCCCCATTACGACCGCATGCACCGAATCGCCGAGCCGTTCGAGCAGCGCGGTCACGCGGTGCCCGTACAGGTGTGCGGCCAGCGCGCCGACCGTGCCGACCAGCACGCCGCCCGCCATGTCGAACGGCCAGTGCACGCCCGCATAGACGCGCCCCCATGCGATCGCAACAGCCATCGCGGCCATCACGAAACCGGTGACCCGCGTCGTGCCGCCGAGCAGCAGGCCGACCGCCATGCTCCACGCGAACGTCATGTGATCGCTCGGAAACGAGCTGTCCGGCGCATGCGGAATCAACTGCGTGCCGACGCCGGCCATGAACGGGCGCGGCGAGAACCAGACATGCCCGAGCGCCTGCGCGAGCACGAGCGCCACGCAGACGCCGACGCCGGCTTCGATCGCCTGGCGCCGCGCGGGGCGCGCACCGAAGATCCAGGTCAGCAGCAGCATCGCGGGCAGCGCATAGACGAGCCAGTCGGCGGCGAAGATCGCGAGGCGGGCAACGCCCGGGTGCGGCGCAACCCCGGCGTTGATGGCGGAAAAGAGGGCGAGATTGAGGTTCTGCATGAATCCGGTTGCGTGAGGCATGAATGATCGGCCAGTGGCCCGGCCAGAGACGAACGATGCTAGGACGTGACCGCTTAGGCGGTGCTTAAGGCGGCAGCCGCCCAGACGAGGACCGCGCGGCGAACGCACTTAGAACCTGCACTGCAACACAAGTTCACACAATTGTCATATTCCCACGCCGGGCTTCCCGCAAAAGCTCACCCTGCTTCCCGTAAAGACTCACCTTTTTCACATGATGGCGTCATCGACGCGTGCGACGCTGACGCGGCCGGGTGCCGACACCGCCGTTTCACACCGTTCATCTCAATATTTACGCCGCAAATAATTCGAAATCGGCAACAATTAATTCCATATGCGGCATCGCACAACGGCAACGCACAGGCATACGATTACGACCACTCATCCACGAAGCGATCAACAACAAGGAGTCCGCATGAAACCCAGCGATGTCCGATCGAAAGCGTTTGCGATGCCGTTGACCAGCCCTGCGTTCCCGATGGGCCCGTACCGTTTCGTCGATCGTGAGTTTCTTATCATCACGTACCGCACCGATCCGGACCGCCTTCGTGAAATCGTCCCCGAGCCGCTGCAAATCACCGAGCCGCTCGTGCATTACGAATTCATCCGCATGGCCGATTCGACCGGCTTCGGCGATTACACCGAAAGCGGCCAGGTGATCCCCGTCGAATACGACGGCCAGCCGGGCGGCTATACGCTCGCGATGTATCTCGACGATCACCCGCCGATCGCCGGCGGCCGCGAGCTGTGGGGTTTCCCGAAGAAGCTCGCGTCGCCCACGCTGCACGTGAACACCGACCACCTCCTCGGCACGCTCGACTACGGCAAGGTGCGCGTCGCGACCGGCACGATGGGCTACAAGCACAAGGAACTCGACATCGACGAGCAGACGAAACGGCTCGCCGGCCCCAATTTCCTGCTGAAGATCATCCCGCACGTCGACGGCACCGCGCGCGTATGCGAACTGGTGCGCTATTACATGCAGGACATCAAGATGAAGGGCGCATGGACGGGCCCGGCATCGCTCGAACTGGCGCCGCACGCGCTCGCGCCGGTGGCCGACCTGCCCGTGCTCGAGATCGTCGAAGCCCGGCACATCGTCGCAGATTTGACATTGGGCCTCGGCGAAGTCGTCTACGATTATCTGGCCCAGTAACACGTCCGCACTCCTTTCTCCCTGTCAATCCTTTCACCACGGGAATTCGAACATGAGCAACCTGAATGGCAAGACCGCAGTCGTCACGGGCGCCGCGAGCGGCATCGGCAAGGAAATCGCGCTGGAACTGGCCAAGGCAGGCGCGGCCGTCGCGATCGCCGACCTGAACCAGGACGGCGCGAACGCGGTCGCCGACGAGATCGT
>NZ_JAGIQD010000052.1:0-15165 GCF_017815045.1 Burkholderia sp. CpTa8-5 | reverse complement strand
TTCCAGATGTAGTTCACCGCACGGCTCTGCTTGTTGAGCAGTCCGTTGAGCGACTTCACGCGGTAGCGGTAGACAAGAATCATGCAGGTGATCCTAACCCGTGGAAGAAGCTGCCTGTCAACAGCACGCCGTCCCGTCCCGCCATCCGCCCCGAAGGAAGTCCCCTTGGGGGAAATGGCGGGGTTTATCGGAGCAAATTCTGATGAGAATCCTGGTAGTCAACGTCAACACGACCGAGTCGATCACCGACGCGATCGCCGCGCAGGCGCAGGCCGCCGCGTCGCCGGGCACGGAGATCGTCGGGCTCACGCCGCGCTTCGGCGCGGAGTCGATCGAAGGCAACTTCGAGAGCTACCTCGCGGCGATCGCCGTGATGGATCGCGTGCTGAGCTACGACGAACCGTACGACGCGGTGATCCAGGCCGGCTACGGCGAACACGGCCGCGAAGGGCTGCAGGAACTGCTGACGGTGCCCGTCGTCGACATCACCGAAGCGGCCGCGAGCATCGCGATGCTGCTCGGCCATCGCTACTCGGTCGTCACGACGCTCGACCGCACGGTGCCGCTGATCGAGGATCGCCTGAAGCTCGCCGGGCTCGATGCGCGCTGCGCGTCGGTGCGCGCGAGCGGCCTCGCGGTGCTGGAGCTCGACGAGAACCCGGCCCGCGCGATCGAATCGATCGTCGTCGAAGCGCAGCGCGCGGTGAAGGACGATCGCGCGGAAGTGATCTGCCTCGGCTGCGGCGGGATGGCCGGCCTCGACCGGCAGATCGAGGAATGCACGGGCGTGCCGGTCGTCGACGGCGTGTCGGCCGCGGTCGCGCTCGCCGAGTCGCTGGTGCGCCTGAAGCTGAAGACGTCGAAGGTCCGCACGTACGCGCCGCCGCGCCCGAAGCGGATCGTCGGCTGGCCGGGCACCTTCGCGAAATGACGGGCCGCCGGCCGGCCGCCGTGCGGCGCGCTCAGCCTGTCTCGCCGGCACGCATATCGGCATGCGGCACCCGCTAGACTCAACCGCCCCGCCCCGCGACGCGGGCGACGCCGCGGGCGCGCTCGACGTGCTCGATGCGCGGCTGATGCGCATCCTGCTCGTGCTGCTGACCGAGCGTACCGTGTCGCGCGCGGCCGTGCGCCTGAACATGTCGCAGCCGGCGACGAGCGCCGCGCTCAAGCGGCTGCGCACGCTGCTCGGCGATCCGCTGCTGGTGCGCAGCCGCTACGGGATGGTGCCGACCGAGTTCGGCGCGCGACTGATCGAGCCGCTGCGCAACGCGCTGCGCGTGATCGACTTCATCCGCGTCCAGCAGCCGACGTTCGACGCGCGCACGTCGGTGCGCACCTACCGGATCGGCTGCCCCGACTATCTGAACGTGCTGTTCGTGCCGAAGCTCGTCGCGCTGTTCCGCGAGCGTGCGCCGAACGCACAACTGGTGTTTCATCCGCTCGGCGACGGGTTCGACGACGAGCGCGCGCTGGCCGACGGCGAACTCGACGTCGTGATCGACAACCGGCCCGCACGCCGGTCGCGCTTCCGGCAGGACGACCTGTTCGACGACCGCGTCGTGTGCCTGATGCGCGCGACGCATCCGCTCGCGCGGCACGGCGCGATGACGGCCGCCGGGTTCGCGGCGGCGCCGCAGCTGTGCCCGACGCCGTCGTGGCTCGAAGCGTCCGGCGCGATCGACCGGCAGCTCGAACGCGTGAGCCTGCAGCGGCGCATCGTCGTCACGCTGCCGCATTTCGAACTCGCCGCGCATGCGCTGGTGCGCAGCGACCTGATCCTCACCACCACGTACCGGCTCGCGCGGCACTACGCGAAGCTGCTGCCGCTCGCCGCGGTCGCGCTGCCGGCCGAGCCGCCGGACATCGCGTACCGGATGACGTGGAACGAATCGGGCGCGTGCGCGGAAGGCGGTCGATGGCTGCGCGGGCTGATCGCGGAAGCGACGCGTGCATGGCTCGACGCCGACGCGATGCTGCCGGCGGTCGCCGCGGTCGCCGCCGTTGCCGCTTCCGGGGTCGATGCACACGCGCCGAAACCCGCGCCGGCCGTCACCGATCCGCCCGGGCTCGCCCAGCGCGCGCGCCGCAGACCGGGCACGCATTGTCATGCGTCGCCTCCGGCGCGCGTCGCACAGGCCGCACGCATTCGTCGCATCGCGACGAAGTCGCACTGATCGGCCCGAGCGTCCACGGCAGGATCGCGCACGACGTCATGCGCGTCCGCGCATCGGTTGCGCAAGCAACTTGTACGCAACGACGGCCGAACCGAGCGCGAGCACGCCGCTCACCGTCAACGCATCGGCGAATCCGCTCGCGAACGCGACGGGCGCGGCCTGCGCGAGCGCGCCGGCAGCCGACGGCGGCACGCGGCCGAGCGCCTGCGCGAGATCGCCGGCCAGCAGGCTCGACATGAACGATGCATCGGCGAACGCGCGCAGGCCGGGCGTCGCGGACAGCAGGCTGTCGAGCCGCGCATGCGTACTCGCCGCCAGCACCGCGCCGAGCACGCCGACGGCCGTCACGATCGCCGAGAAGCGCGTCGTCGTGCTGATGCCCGACGCCATGCCCGTGCGATCCGGCGGCACGCACGCCATGATCGCCTTCTGCGTGTCGCCGTTCATGATGCCCGCGCCGCATCCCGTCACGAACATGCCGAGCGCGACGAGCCGGTAGTCGCCGCTGGCCGTCAGCGCCGCGGTCGCAAGATTGCCCGCGCCGATCAGCGCGAGCCCGCCTGCCAGCACGCCGCCGGACGACACGCGCGCGGCGAGCGCCGCACCGAGCGACGGGCCGGCGATCATCGCGAACGCGAACGGCAGCATCCCGAGCCCGGCATCGATCGCCGACATCCCGAACGCGTTTTGCAGGTACAGCGGCAGGAACGTCATCATCACCTGCGCGCACGCCGCATAACCGAACATCGCGAGCACCGCGCCGACGAAGCGCGGCTGACGAAACAGCGCGAGATCGATCATCGGCCGCGCCTGCCAGCGCTCCGCGCCGACGAATGCCGCCAGCAGCGCGGCCGCGAGCGCGAGCCGGCCCAGCGTCGCGGCCGACAGCCAGCCGTGCGACGGCGCGCCGATCAGCGCCGCGATCGCACAGGCGAGCGCCGCGCCGAACAGCAGGCTGCCGGCCGCGTCCACGCGTTTCGCCTGCGGATCGTTCGATTCGTCGATCGCGACGCGCGCGCCGGCCGCCAGCAGCAGGCAGACCGGCAGGTTCAGCAGGAACACCCAGCGCCAGCCGATCCATTGCGTGATCGCCCCGCCGACGAGCGGCGCGATCGCCGTCGCGATCCCCATGCACATCCCCCAGATCGCCCACGCACGCGCCCGCTCGCGTCCGTCCGGGAAACGGTTCGCGATCACCGCGAGCGCGGCGGTCAGCAGCAGCGCGGCGCCGCCGCCCTTCACCGCGCGCGCGGCGATCAGCCAGCCGGCCGACGGCGCGATGCCGCAGCCGAGCGACGCGACGAAGAAGAGCGCGAGCCCCGCGAAAAGCATCCGCCGGCGCCCGAAGCGGTCGGCGAGCCCGCCGGCCGGCAGCAGGCACGCGGCGAATGCGGTCATGTACGCGCTCACGACCCATTCGATATCGGCGAAGCTCGCGTGAAAGCCGCGCGCGATGCTCGGCAGCGAGACGGCCACGACGTTCGTGTCGAGCACGATCAGCGCGCAGGTCGCGGACGCGACGGCGAGCGTCGCGGCGGCAGGCAAGTTGCCGCCGGCGCGCGAAGCGGCAGCCGCGCTCGCGCGCGACGCCGGTGAAGACTGGGACATCGGCCACTCCGGAACAGGATGAACGAGCCGTATGCTAGGCTTGCCCGCTATTGCCTGTCATTGACATTTCAATGCCGTTTCATTGACGAAAATTGCAACCATGAGCCAGCTCGAATTCCGTCACGTACGCGCCTTCCTGAGCGTCGCGCAACATCTGCACTTCGCACGCGCGGCCGACGCGCTCGACATGGCGCCGCCCGCGCTCACGCGGCAGATCCAGGAAGCCGAGCGCGTGCTCGGCGTGCGGCTCTTTCACCGGTCGCGCCGCGCGGTCACGCTGAGCGCGGCCGGCGAAGCCTATCTCGCGGAAGCGCGCGCCGCGTTCGACCATCTGCAGCGCGGCAGCGAACTCGCCGCACTGGCCGAACGCGGCGAACTCGGCCGGATCGAGATCGGCTATGTGTCGTCGGCCGTCTATTCGGGCACGCTGCAGCGCACGGTCGGCGCGTTCCGCACCGCGCACCCGCGCATCGAGCTGAACCTGCGCGAAGTGCCGATGGACGACGTCGCGAACCAGCTCGACGCGGGCCGCCTCGACCTCGCGTACGTGCGCCCGCCGTTGCCGCTGCCCGGCGGCCTGCGGATCGTCACGCTGCAGCGCGACGTGTTCGTCGCGGCCGTGCCGGCCGATTCGCGCCATGCGGCGATGGCAGCCGTGCGCGCGGCGGACCTCGCCGACGCGCGCTTCGCGGTGCCCGAACAGGAGCTCGGCACGCTCGAAGTCGCGCGCCGCGGCCGCTTCGCGCCGGTCGTGGCCGCGCGGCCGGGCGGCCTGCTGGCGGTGCTCGCGTGCGTGTCGGTGAACGGCTGCGTCGCGGTGATTCCCGATGCGCTCGCCGCTTGCGTGTCGCTGCCGGGCGTCGTGTACCGGCCAATCGCCGGCAAGCCGATCATGTCGGCGCTCGCACTTGCGCACCGGCGGTTCGAAAAGGCGCCCGCCGTGCGGGCGTTCCTGCGGACGATCCGGCCGGCCGCGTAACGCTTGCGCGCACGCGCCAGCGCGTCGGGTCCGCGTTGGCGAAGCGACCGTCGCCGCGCGAATATGCATTCCACGATTCGATGTTTGTCGGCCGGAAACCGATTCCGTAACCTGCCCGGCAGCCGCGCCGCCCGCGCGCGGATCACCGAGGACACGCCGCCGATGACCCACTCCTTCGCCACCGCGCGCCGCCGCACGCTACAGCGCCTTGCCGCCCTCGCCGCCGCGCCGCTCGCGGGCGGCCTCGCGCTGCCCGCCCGCGCGGCCGGCGACGACCTGTCGGGCGTCACGCTCGTCCTCGGCGACCAGGCCGGCGGCCTGCGGGCGCTGGCCGAAGCCGCGCGCGTGCTCGACGGCGCGCCGTACCGGTTCCGCTGGGCCAACTTCCAGGGCGCCGCGCCGCTGTTCGAAGCGCAGCGCGCGGGCGCGATCGACCTCGCACCGGCCGGCGACCTGCCGGTCCTGACGGCCGCGCTCGGCGATCCGTCGTTGCGGATCGTCGCGACGCGCGTCGGCTCGCCGACGTCGCTCGGCATCGTCGTGCAGCCCGACTCGCCGGTTCGCACGGTGGCCGACCTGAAAGGGCACACCGTCGTCGTGTCGTCGGCGCGCGGCAGCATCTCGCAATACCAGTTGTACGGCGCGCTGCGCGAACACGGGCTCGCGCCGCGCGACGTCGACGTGCGCTTCGTGCTGCCGGTCGACGCGTTCGCCGCGTTCGAGGCGAAGCGGATCGGCATCTGGGCCACGTTCGATCCGTACTACGGGCATGCGGTGCGACGCGGCGCGCGCATCGTCCGCGACGGCAGCGGCATCAATTCGGGGCTCGCGTTCCTCACGTCGCCGGTCGACACGCTCGACGATCGCGGCAAGCGCGCGGCGCTGGCGGACGTGCTCGCACGGCTCGCCCGGGCGGGCCAATGGGCGCTCGCGCACCCGGCCGACTACGCGAGCGTCTATGCGTCGCTCACGCGCCTGCCGCCCGACGCGGCCACCGATATCGCGCGCCGGGCCGCGCTCGCGCAACGCAGCCTCAGCGACGCCGACATCGCCGTGCTGCAGCGCGTCGCCGATCGCGCGGCGGCGGACGCGATCCTGCCGCGCCGCGTCGACGTCGCGTCGATCGCCGTCCGGCAGGTGTCCGCCTGAGCGACGCGGCGCGAGGACGTGCTCAGCGCGGCCGCGCCATATCGAGATCCGGCACGTCGTCGCCGAACGTCGACGCGACGAGCGTGCGCATCGCGGCGATCAGCAGCGTCGGCCCCGACTGGTTGAACGTGCAGCGCTCGCCCGCGGCCGGCACGGCGCGGTGCAGCACGGCATGCCACGCGCCCCGCCCGCCGTCGCGCTCGAACGCGGCGAACGGCAGCCGCTCGACGATCGGGCCGCCGTCCGCCCACGACGACGACGGCGCGAACGACGTCGGGACGCCGCCCGGTTCGCGGATCACCGTGCATCGCGACGTGTCGATGCGCGGGGCGACGAGGTCTTCCGCCATCGCCACCCAGTAATCGAGCGTCGCGCCTGCCAGGTCCTGCACTTGCATGACTGTCTCCGTATGACCGTTGTCTTGAACGACGTCCTGGCCGTTGTCCATGCAGCCGCAAGGACGGCTCGCCTACGTGACAGGGTTTCGTCCCCTGTCGCGCTGCGATAAGCATAGTTCAAATCGTTTCTTGTCCGCCCCGGACACGTCATCGAGAATGATTCGACGGACCGACACCCGGCACCGCCGCCCCAAACGTACTCCTGACCGATCGATTCATGCTCCCACTGCGCCTGCTGCGATCGCTGCTGATCGCGTCCCTTATTGCGTTGCCGGCCGCCGCCGCGCACGCGGACAAACCCGCCACCATCCGCATCGGCGTCGCCCAGCAAGGCGCCGGCGATCCGCCGACGTTCGGCGGATCGAGCGCCGCCACCGTGCAGTTGCAGCAGCTCGTCGAAAAGGAATTCGCTGCCGACGGCATCAAGGTGGAATGGCTGTTCTTCAAGGGTGCGGGCCCGGCCGTCAACGAGGCGATCGCGAACAAGGCGCTCGACTTCGCGTACCAGGGCGACCTGCCGGCCGTACTCGCACGCTCGAACGGTATCAAGACGCGCCTGCTGCTCGCCGCGAGCGTACGCTCGGGCATCAAGATCGCGGTGCCGCCCGGCTCCGCGATCCGCTCGATCAAGGACCTGAAGGACCGCCGCGTGTCGATCTTCCGCGGCACCAACCTGCAGCTCGTCGCCGACAACGCGCTCGCGAAGAACGGCCTCGGCGAACGCGACCTGCGCGTGATCAACCTCGACGCCGCCAGCTCGCTCGCCGCGCTCGCGTCGAAAGGCATCGATGCGTCGGTCGGCGACTACGCGCTCTACAAGCTGCGCGACGCGGGCCTCGCGAAGATCATCTACGAGTCGCAGAACGACGGCCCGCAACTGACGCGCCAGACCCACCTGCTGGTGCTCGACGATTTCGACCGCGCGCACCCGGACATCGTGCAGCGCGTCGTCACCGCGTTCGTGAAGGGCGCGCAATGGTCGTCGGACGAGGCGAACCGCGATGCGCTGTTCAAGCTGTGGGCGAAAAGCGGCGTGCCGTATTCGTCGTGGCAGGCCGACTATGCGAACCAGCGCCTGAAGGACCGCCTGTCCCCGCTGATCGATCCGTTCGTCGTCGCGCGCTACAAGGCCGTGGCTCAAGATGCGCTGAACCTGAAGCTGATCCGCCAGCCGGTCGACGTCGACGGCTGGTTCGAGCCGAAGTATCTCGACAATGCGTTGCGCACGTTGAAGCTCGAACACTACTGGCCGCGCTACGACGCCGCCGGCAAGCCCCTCTCCTGACCGGACCATCCCGATGAGCGACACCGCGTTTTCCGTCACGACGACCGAACCGCACACGCTCGCCGTGCCGCCGCGCCGCGCGGTCGTGCTGAAACGGCTCGCGTGGCAGCTCGCCCCGTGGGTGCTGCCCGCGCTGCTGTTCGCGCTGTGGAGCGTCGGCAGCGCGCGCGGCTGGATCGCGCCGCAAATCCTGCCGCCGCCCGAACGGGTGGTCGACACGCTGGCCGAGCTCGCGTCGAGCGGCGATCTCGTGCGCCACACGCTGATCAGCCTGCAGCGCGTGCTCGTCGGCTTCGCGGCCGGCACGCTGCTCGGTGTAGCGATCGGCGTCGCGCTCGGGCTGTCGCGCACGCTGGAAGCCTACGTGCTGCCGAGCTTCAACGCGCTCGTGCAGATTCCGGTGCTCGGCTGGCTGCCGTTCCTGCTGCTGCTCGTCGGCGTCGGCGAGCCGCTGAAGTACCTGCTGATCGCGCATGCGGCGCTCGTCCCGGTCACGCTGAGTACGTTGCAGGGGTTTCGCCAGGCACCGCCCGCCCTCGACGAAGTCGCGCGCGGGTTCGGCTACACGCGCCGGCAACGGATCGTCCACGTCGTGCTGCCAGCCGCGATCCCGACGCTCGCGACCGGCGTGCGGCTCGCGTTCACGAAGTCGTGGCTCGCGCTCGTCGTGGTCGAACTCGTCGCGTCGTCCGAAGGGCTCGGCTACCTGATCGTGTACGGGCGGCAACTGTTCCAGCTCGATCTCGTGATGGCGGCCGTCGTCGTGGTCGGCGCGGTCGGCCTGCTGATCAACCGGGCGCTCGACGCGCTCGAAGCGCGCCTGCGCCGCGGCGTGCCGTCCGCGTTTCGCGGCTGAACCGCCCTCGAAGGAGAATCGCCCGTGCCGCATGCCGCTACACCGTCGCTCACAGCGCCTACCACGACCGCCCGCCGCCTGCATGCGCCCGACTGGCGCGGCGTCGTGCTGCCGCTCGCCGCGTTTGCGTGCTGGTGGGCCCTCGCTTCCGCACACCTCGTGAAAAGCGGGCTGTTCGTCGGCCCGGCCGACGTGCTGCACACCGCGTGGGCGCAGGCCACGAGCGGCGCGCTCGGCCGCGCGTTGTCGGCGTCGCTCGCGCGCGAAGCGTGCGGGTTCGCGATCGGCGCGACGGGCGGGCTGTTACTCGGCGCCGTGCTCGGGCTGTCGCGCGTCGCCGCGCGGATGGTCGGCCCGAGCTTCGACACGTTCAAGCAGATCTCGCTGTTCGCGTGGATTCCGCTGATTTCCGTGTGGTTCGGCCTCGGCGACGTCGCGAAGGTCGTGTTCCTGTCGCTCGCCGCGCTGCTGCCCGTCGCCGCCCATACCTGCGACGGCATTCACGCGGTGCCGCGCACGTATGTCGACGTCGCCCGCGCGCTGCGCTACTCGCGGCTTCAGCTGATCGGCTACGTGATACTGCCGGCCGCGTTGCCGTCGATCTTCACCGGCCTGTATCTCGGCCTGATCTATTCGTGGCTCGCGACGCTCGGCGCCGAATACCTGCTCGTCGCCGGCAGCGGGATCGGCAACACGCTGATCGACGGCAGCGAGCAGTTCCGGATGGATCTCGTGCTGTTCGGGATCATCGTCGTCGGCGTGACCGGCTGGGCACTGAACGCGACCGCGCGGGCGATCGAACGCAAGGTGCTGGCCCGGCGCGGCGACCTCGCGCGCTGAGCGCCCTTTCCTTCCGTTTCGCATCCTTTTCCGTACCGCCATGACGACTCTCGCCTCCGATTCGCTCGACATCCTCCATGTCAGCAAGCACTACGCGCAACGCGGCGCGGCGCTCGCCGTGCTCGACGACGTGTCGCTGCACGTGCGCGCCGGCGAATTCGTCACGATCGTCGGCGCCAGCGGCTGCGGCAAGTCGACGCTGCTGCGGCTCGTCGCCGGGCTCGACACCGATTACACCGGCGAAATCCGCGCCGGCGGCGAGCGCGTGCGCGACACGTCGCTGCAGCGCGGTATCGTGTTCCAGGATCACCGGCTGTTCCCGTGGCTGACCGTCGAACAGAACATCGGCGCCGCGCTGCGCAACGCGCCGCTGGACGCCGCCGCGAAACGGCGCGCGATCGCGGAGCACATCGCGCTCGTCGGGCTGAACGGCTTCGAGCACGCGTTTCCGAACCAGTTGTCGGGCGGGATGGCGCAGCGCGTCGCGATCGCGCGCGGTCTCGTGAACCGCCCGCGCGTGCTGCTGCTCGACGAACCGTTCGGCGCGCTCGACGCGCAGACCCGCGCGAAGATGCAGAACGAACTGCTGCGCATCTGGGAACAGGAGCGCATCACGATGCTCCTCGTCACGCACGACGTCGACGAAGCCGTCTATCTCGGCGACCGCGTCGTCACGATGGCGCCGCGTCCGGGACGCATCGCGCGCATCGTCGACGTCGCGCTGCCGCGGCCGCGCCGGCGCGATTCGCCGGCATTCGCGCGCTTGCGCGACACGGTGCTCGCCGATTTCGACGACAGCGAACCGCCGGATGACGACGGTTCGGGCGGCAAGCGCATCGACACGGCGCGCCCGCACCGGATCGGCGAATGGCGGCTCGCGTGGTGATCGCATGACGCGCCGATTCGCTCAGCACCACGACACATATCGATCATCGCAGCGCGCACGCTAAGGTTGTGACGATTCATCGGTTCCGGTTCCGCGCCGCGCCTGCTTGAATGGAGACTCGACCGACCCGACTCCCAGGAGACTCCCGATGTCCGATGTCCAGCACGCCGCCCACTCGTCTTCGCCTGCTTCGCACGCCGCGCCGCGCACGGCCGCCGTCCCGCTTCAGCTTCGCCAGATCGCCGGCCGGATCGGCGCCGAGATTGCCGGCGTGCGGCTGTCGGCCACCCTCGACGACGCGACGTTCGACGCGATCAACGCCGCGCTGCTACGCCACAAGGTGCTGTTCTTCCGCGGCCAGCACCATCTCGACGACACCGCGCAGGAAGCGTTCGCCCGCCGCTTCGGCGACACGGTCGCGCACCCGACCGTGCCGTCCGTCGACGGCAGCGCGGCGCTGCTCGAACTCGATTCCGCGCACGGCGCACGCGCCAATTCGTGGCACACCGACGTGACCTTCGTCGATGCGTACCCGAAGATCTCGATTCTGCGCGCGGTCGTGATCCCGCCGTTCGGCGGCGACACCGTCTGGGCCAACACGGCCGCCGCGTATGCGCATCTGCCCGATTCGCTGCGCGCGCTCGCCGACACGCTGTGGGCACTGCATACGAACGCGTACGACTATGCGTCGACGCACGTGCACGCCGACGATACGCAACTGAAGCGCTACCGCGAAGTGTTCACGTCGACCGTCTACGAAACCGAGCATCCGGTCGTGCGCGTGCATCCGGAAACCGGCGAGCGCGCGCTCGTGCTCGGGCACTTCGTGCAGCGGCTCAAGGGGCTGTCTGCGCAGGATTCCGCGCATCTGCTGCAGGTGTTCCACGAGCACGTGACGCGCCTCGAGAACACCGTGCGCTGGAACTGGCAGGAAGGCGACGTCGCGATCTGGGACAACCGCGCGACCCAGCACTACGCGATCAACGACTACGGCGATGCGCGCCGCGTCGTGCGCCGCGCGACCGTTCACGGCGACGTGCCGGTCGGCATCGACGGCCGCCAGAGCGTCCTGCTCAAGGGGCCGGGCGCCACGCTGCAATAACGTCGGCGTCCCGCGACGGCGCCGTCTCCCGCGCGCCGTCGCGCTCCTTGCTGGAGGACAACCGCCATGAAGCTCGCACCACCGGACCGACACTTGCACGCGCAACGATGTCGTTCCTCCGTCCCGTTCACTTCCGCCCGGAGCGTCGCATGAGCGCCCTACTCGAACCCGCCGCCCAACCGGTCGACGTGATTCCGCTGTCCGCCCATATCGGCGCGGAAATCCGCGGCGTCGACCTCACGCAACCGTTGACCACGCCGCAGATCGCGGCGATCCGCGCCGCGCTGCTGAAATGGCGCGTGATCTTCTTCCGCGAACAATTCCTCACGCACGAGCAGCATGTCGCGTTCTCCGCGCAGTTCGGCGAGCCGACCGTCGGCCACCCGGTGTTCGGGCACGTCGACGGCCATCCGGCCGTCTATTCGATCGCGAAGCATCGCAAGGCGACGCGCTTCGAAGGCGAGCCGGTGCGCCGGCCCTGGACCGGCTGGCATACCGACGTGACCGCCGCCGTGAATCCGCCGTGGGCGTCGATCCTGCGCGGCGTGACGATCCCGCCGTACGGCGGCGACACGCACTGGACCAACCTCGTGCGCGCGTACGAAACGCTGTCCGCGCCGCTGCGCGGCTTCGTCGACACGCTGCGCGGCATCCATCGCTTTACGCCGCCGCCCGGCGCGCGCGCGACCGGCGCCTTCGACGACGCGGTCGAGCGCCGCCCGCTCGTGACCGAACATCCGCTCGTGCGCGTGCATCCGGAGACCGGCGAACGCGCGCTGTACGTGAGCCCGAGTTTCCTGAAATCGATCGTCGGGCTGACGCCGCGCGAGAGCCAGGCGCTGCTCGAACTGCTGTGGGAGCACGTGACGCGGCCGGAATTCACGATCCGCTTCAAGTGGGAGCCGCGCAGCATCGCGTTCTGGGACAACCGTGCGACCGCGCATCTCGCGCCCGTCGACAGCTTCGATCTCGACTTCGACCGCCAGCTGTATCGCACGACGCTCATCGGCGACGTGCCGGTCGGCCCCGACGGCAGGCCATCGGTCGCGCTCGAAGGCACGCCGGTCGAAACCGCGGCCGCCGTCCCACTCAACTGATGCGGCAAACTCCGGTGCGCCCGCGGCGCGCCGGCCCCGCTTCGATCAATCGAGCCATACGCCGTCGAACCGGTGCCCGCCGAGCGGCGAGAACGTCAGCCCGTGTACGCGTTTCGAGATCGGCAGCGACACGATCGACGTCGCGATCGGCGTGAATGGCACCTGGTCCTTGAACACCACCTGCGCCTGCTCGTACAGCGCCGTGCGCTTCGCGACGTCCCCGTTCGAACGCGCGGCGGTCACGAGTTGCTCGAAGTCCTTGTTGCACCACTTCGCGAGATTGCTGCCGTGCACCGCGTCGCAGCCGAGCAGCGTGCCGAGCCAGTTGTCGGGGTCGCCGTTGTCGCCCGACCAGCCGTACAGGATCGCGTCGTGCTGGCCGTCGTGCTTCGCACGGCGGTTGTATTCGCCCCATTCGTAACTGACGATCTTCGCGCGCACGCCGATCTTCGCCCAGTCCTGCTGGATCAGTTGCGCCATCAGCTGCGCGTTCGGGTTGTACGGGCGCTGCACGGGCATCGCCCACAGCGTCAGGTCGAAGCCGTTCGGGAAGCCGGCCTGCGCGAGCAGCGCCTTCGCGGCGGCCGGATCGCGCGGCGCATCCTTCAGACGCTGGTTGTACGACCATTGCGCGGGCGGCATCGGGTTCGTCGCGATCGTCGCGTCGCCGTTGAACACGGTCTTGACGATCGCCGTCTTGTCGATCGCGATGTCGAGCGCGCGCCGCACGTCGACGCGATCGAGCGGCGGATGCTGCGTGTTGTACGCGACGAAGCCGACGTTGAAGCCCGTCCCCGAAAACAGCGTCAGTTTCGGATCGCGCCGCACGGTCTCGAGGTCGGCCGGCCGCGGAAACGCCGACACCTGGCACTCGCCGGCCACGAGCTTCTGCAATCGCGCGGCCGGATCGGGCGTGATCGCGAACACGAGGCGCGCGAGCTTCACGTCGTCCGGCTTCCAGTAGTCGGGATTCGCGTCGTAGCGGATCAACGCGTCCTTCTGGTACGTACGCAGCACGAACGGCCCCGTGCCGACCGGGAACTGGTTGATGTCCGACTCGCGATGGCGCGCGGCGAGCTGCCCCGCATAGTCGGCCGACAGCACCGACGCGAACGCCATCGCGAGATTGCGCACGAACACGACGTCGGGCGACTTCAGCACGAAGCGCACCGTGTAGTCGTCGACCTTCTCGATACGCTCGACGTTGTGGTCGAAGCCGAGATCGCTGAAATACGGGAAGCTGACCGGATAAGCCCTGCGGAACGGGTCGTCCGGATCGAGCATCCGGCGGAACGTGAACACGACGTCGTCGGCCTGGAACGGCCGCGTCGGCGTGAACCACGCGGTCGTATGAAATTTCACGCCGCGCCGCAGATGGAACGTGATCGTGCGCTGGTCGGGCGACACGTCCCAGCTCGTCGCGAGCGCCGGTTCGAGATCGAGCGTGCCGCGCTTGAACTGCACGAGCCCGTTGTAAACCGGGTACGTGCTCGCATCGAAATCGGTGCTCGTCGTGTGCTGGCCGGGATCGAAGCCGGCGGGGCTGCCTTCGGTGCAGTACACGAGTGTCTTGCCTGCCGGCGCCGCGAGTGCGTGCGTCGCGGCGCCGGCCAGCAGCAGCGACGCGGCGATGCAGCGGAGCGCGACAGCGGCAGGCGATACGCCGCGCGAACGGCGCGCGGCTGACGAAACGAAAGGATTCTTCATGGTGGCAAAGGGAAGAAAGAGGTGTCATGCGAATGACGACCGTCGATCTTCGCGCGCCGCCCGCCGATCGCTTACCAATTAATTCCGCGTTGCTTATCGTCGCGGATGCATCCCGCTGCCGCTGCATCGGAATGGCCATGCGAGCGCCGTGGACATGCCGAATACCGTTGCGGCCGGCCGCCCCGGGCGTGCGCATCGAAACCATTCGCGCCGCCGGTCTTCCGGCCCTCTGCAGGTTCTCCGGAATGGGTGCATCGTATCGGTTGGCCGACGCCGGCATCGGCGCGCGGGAATCCGCCCGACGTGCACATGTCGGCACGGCGCGTCCGTGCGCGCCGCTCTTCCTGGAGGACCCAGATGTCGATCAACCCCGATACGCCCTCTCGTCCCGTGAAGTCGCCGGGCCCCGATCACCCGATCCTGATCGAACCGCATTCGTCGCGCGTGATCGTGAAGGTCGCCGGCAAGGTCGTCGCCGATACGCGCCATGCGCTGGTGCTGCGCGAGGCCAGCTATCCGGCGGTGCTGTACATTCCGCGCGAGGATGCCGACATGTCGCTGCTCGAACGCACCGACCACGCGACCTACTGCCCGTACAAGGGCGATTGCGCGTACTACTCGATTCCGGCCGGCGGCGAACGCTCGACCAACGCGGTGTGGACGTACGAGCATCCGAATCCGGCCGTCGAATCGATTCGCGGGCACCTCGCGTTCTATCCGGACCGCGTCGATTCGATCGAGGAAAGCCTGCTCGTCACCGCGTGAGCGCGGCGGCGCCCCGCCGCGTCACCGTTCACGCATCGTCCGGCCGCTGATTTGCATATGCGGATTCATTGGTTGGCCGCCGTCCCGCCGGGCCGTATCGTCTCGACTCCGGCGCGGGCCGGCCCGTTGCGCGCGTCGCCCGCATCCGGCCCGGTCCCGCGCCGGCCGCGCCGCCTTCGCGCGCGCCCCGTGAACCCGCCAGCAGGACGCCTTAGGGCGTGTTCACGCTAATAACGGGTTTGCGAACGTGCCTTTCCGCCCGCAGTGCAAGGAGTAAGGAGCGCCGTTTGGCCGTGCCAAACAAGCGACGCACGAC
>NZ_JAGIQD010000051.1:0-17482 GCF_017815045.1 Burkholderia sp. CpTa8-5 | reverse complement strand
TCGCCGCCGACAGCCCGGCGGGGCCGCCGCCGACGATCACGACGTCGTATTCCATCGATTCGCGCGGGCCGTATTGCGCGAGCAAGTCCTGTGTGGTCAAAATCCTGTCTCCTGCTGCGTCCCGACCGTCAGCGGTCAGAACTGGTCTTCCGTCAACGCGAGCACGCTCTCGTTGCCCTTCGCGCCGACGATCGACGCTTCGAGCCCGGCCGCCTGCACCAGCACGTGCTCCGCATAGCATTGCGCGATCGCGATCTTCGCGTCGAAGAACGCGACGTCGCTCGCGCGGTTCGCGTGCGCAGCCAGCAGCGCGCGCGCCATCTGCCAGCCACACAGCACGACGCCCGCGAGCTTCAGGTACGGCACGCTGCCCGCGAACACCGCGTTCGGGTCCTGTTTCGCGTTCGCCAGCACGTAGTCGACCACCGCCGACAACGCGCGCGCCCCCTTCTCCAGTTGCGCCTTCATCGATGCGGCCGCCGCGCCGTCGAGCTTGCCGAGCGCCGCGACCGTGTCGCCGATCTCGGCGATCAGCGCCTTCGCGACCGCGCCGCCGTCGCGCAGCGTCTTGCGGCCGACGAGGTCGTTCGCCTGGATCGCGGTCGTGCCTTCGTAGATCGCGAGGATCCGCGCGTCGCGGTAGTACTGCGCGGCGCCGGTTTCCTCGATGAAGCCCATCCCGCCGTGCACCTGCACGCCGAGGCTCGCCACGTCGTTCACCATCTCGGTGCTCCAGCCCTTCACGACCGGCACCAGATATTCGTAGATCGCCTGATGACGCGCGCGCGTCGCCTCGTCCGAATGGCGGTGCGCCATGTCGCTGTGCGCGGCGGCCACGTAGGCGAGCGCGCGCGCGCCTTCGGTCAGCGCACGCATCGTGCCGAGCATCCGGCGCACGTCCGGGTGATGGATGATCGTCACCGACTGCTTCGCCGAGCCGTCCACCGGGCGGCTCTGCACGCGTTCCTTCGCGAATGCGGCGGCCTTCTGGTACGCGCGGTCGGCCACGCCGATCCCCTGCATCCCGACGCCGAAGCGCGCCGCGTTCATCATGATGAACATGTATTCGAGGCCGCGATTCTCTTCGCCGACCAGGTAACCGATCGCGCCGCCGTGATCGCCGTATTGCAGCACCGCGGTCGGGCTCGCCTTGATCCCGAGCTTGTGCTCGATCGACACGCAGTGCACGTCGTTGCGCGCGCCGAGCGAACCGTCTTCGTTGACCATGAACTTCGGCACGATGAACAGCGAAATGCCCTTCACGCCTTCCGGTGCGTTCGGCGTGCGCGCCAGCACCAGGTGGACGATGTTGTCCGCCATGTCGTGCTCGCCCCACGTGATGAAGATCTTCGTGCCGAACACCTTGTACGTGCCGTCGCCCTGCGGCTCCGCGCGCGAGCGCACCAGCGCGAGATCCGACCCGGCTTGCGGCTCGGTCAGGTTCATCGTGCCGGTCCATTCGCCGGAGATCAGCTTCGGCACGTAGCGCTGCTTCTGCTCGTCGGTGCCGGCCGTCAGCAGCGCCTCGATCGCGCCGTCGGTGAGCAGCGGACACAACGCGAACGACAGGTTCGATGCGTTCAGCATCTCGATGCACGGCGTCGCGATCAGCTTCGGCAGGCCCTGGCCGTCGTATTCGGCCGGATGCTGCAGCCCCTGCCAGCCGCCCTCGACGAACTGACGGAACGCTGCGCCGAAGCCCGGCGTCGCGGTCACGACGCCATCCTTCCAGCTGCTCGGGTTGCGGTCGCCTTCGACGTTCAGCGGCGCCAGCACCTCGCCGCAGAATTTCGCGGATTCGTCGAGCACGGCCTGCGCCGTGTCGACACCCGCATCCTCGAAGCCCGGCAACTGCGCGACGGCGTCGATGCCTGCGAGTTCCTTCAGCACGAACAGCATGTCCTTGACGGGGGCGTTATAGCTCATGGTCGATGTTCCATTCAGGCGGTGAATAGGGGCGCCACGGGGGCCGGTACGGCAAAACCGGCCAGTGCCGGGCGACGCGATGGGCCATCCTAACGCCGGGGATCCCGATTCCCATTGTCATATCCGGCCCACATGGTGACAAAACCGGCCACGGCGCACGCCGCACGCGGCCCTTGCGCGCGGCGGTGAAGCCCGCCGGGCGGGCGTCGGCGCCCGATCCGTCCGTCTCGACAATGGCGGCAACGCGCGCCAAAAAACGGCCGGGTGCACGCGCGTCTCCCCGGCTCGAAGCGGCAAAGGGAGCCGGTTATGGGAGTGTCCTCTGAAAAACCGGCCATGAATACCGCCAAGGAGCCGGTTATGGGATGCGATCCGTGAACCCGTGAAACCGCGAATCAGCGACACCCGGCCCCACTCCGGCGTCACGCGCGGCGCCGATACGTCCCCGGCGTACTGCCCGTCCAGTGCCGGAACGCGCGATGAAACGCGCTCGGATCGTCGAAGCCGATATCGGCGCCGATCGCTGCGATCGTGTCGGGCGTATCGGTCAGCCGCTGGATCGCGACATCGCGCCGCAGCTCGTCCTTCAGCACCTGGAACGTCGTCCCTTCGGCGGCCAGATGGCGGCTCAGCGTGCGCACCGAGCAATGCAGGTGCTCGGCCGCCTGATCGATCACGGGCAGATCCGGCAGCGCCGCCGACAGGTATTGCCGCACCCGGTGGCACACGAGCTGTTCGCTGAACGATTCGAAGATCCAGTCGCCGGGCGCGCGTGCGAGGAACTTGCGCAGGTTGCGCTTGCTCTGCCGGATCGGCGCGTCGAGGTAATCGGCGCTGAAGCGCATCAGCGTGCGCGCGCAGTCGAACTGCACGGCCCCGGTGAAGAAGTACAGGTGATCGACCGCATGGCGCGGCCGCGGGCACGCGAACTCGATCTGCAGCAGCGGAATCTTCTGCCCGATCAGCCAGGAGCACACGCCGTGCACGAGCTTGAGCATCAGCTCCTGGCCGAGCGCGCCGATCGGTCCGATGGCGTCGTTCGGGCGCAGCAGCACCTGCGCGACGAGTTCGTCGCGCTTCGATTCGACGAAGAAATCGTCGAGCAGGATATGGAAGAATTGCCCGAAACGATGCAGCGCCGTTTCGAGGTTGCGCGCATCGAGCAGGCTCAGGCACAGGTACTTCAGCGTGCCGCCGCGCAACGGGCGCGAGAAGATGCCGGGCATCTCGTCGTCGAGGTCGATCGCGAGCGTGCGGTACAGCGTCGAGAACTGCTCCTCCGTCACGCGCGCATGCGGCTCGCCGAGCAGCTCGATCGGAATGCCGGCGCCGCGCAGGTAGCGCTCGACCACGTCGCGCTGCACGCCCGCGCTCGCGAGAAAACCGTTGACGAGCGAGATCGGCACCGTCGCGCTCGGCGACGGCAGCGCACGCCCGGGCTGGGCGGAAAGTGAATCTGAGCCGGTCATCGCGTCCCCGTCGATCGAACCGACCGCATTGTACTTGAGCGGCCCGCGCGCCACCTTCGGGGCTTTCCACGCACACCGCGCCGCGCAGCCGCGGCCGCGCGGCGGGTCGCGGCGCCGTCATCAGTCGGTGCGGCTGAGTTCCCGGCGCAGGATCTTGCCGACCGTCGACTTCGGCAGCCGGTCGACGAAGCGCACGAGCTTCGGCACCTTGTACGCGGCCAGGCTCGCGCGGCAATGCGCGACGAGATGCGCTTCGGTCACGTCGGCGTCCGGCGCCAGCACCACGAACAGCTTGACGGCCTCGCCCGTACGCGGGTCCGGCACGCCGATGCACGCGCATTCGGCGACGCCCGGCAGCGCGGTCGCGACCGCCTCCACCTCGTTCGGATACACGTTGAAGCCGGACACGATGATCATGTCCTTCTTGCGGTCGACGATCCGCAGGAAGCCGGCCGCGTCGAACACGCCGACATCGCCGGTGCGGAAATAGCCGTCCGCGGTGAACGCGGCCGCATTCGCGTCCGGCTTCTGCCAGTAGCCGCTCATCACCTGCGGCCCCTTCACGCAGATCTCGCCCGCTTCGCCGATCGCCACCTCGCGATCCTGGTCGTCGAGCAGCTTCACGTCGGTTGACGGCAGCGGCAGGCCCGTTGTGCCCGTGAACCGGTCGATCGACTGCGGGTTGAACGACACGACCGGCGACGTTTCCGACAGCCCGTAGCCTTCGCGGATGAAATTACCCGTCACCGCCTTCCAACGCGACGAGATCACGTCGATCACCGCCGCGCCGCCGCCGGCCGACAGCTTCAGCCGCGACCAGTCGACCTCCTTCAGCCGCGGATGGCCGGCAAGCCCCGCGTACAGCGTGTTCACGCCGACGAACACGGTCGGCCGCGCGGCCTTCAGCACGTCGACGAACCCGTCCATGTCGCGCGGGTTCGCGACGAGCCAGTTCTGCGCGCCGATCGCGAAGTAGGACAGGAAGTTCACCGTCAGCGCGAAGATGTGATACAGCGGGATCGCCGTGACGATGACCTCTTCGCCCGGCTGGCGCGCGTCCGGCACGATCGCCGCGAACTGCGCGACGTTCGCGACGAGGTTGCGATGCGACAGCGCCGCGCCCTTCGACAGGCCGGTCGTGCCGCCCGTGTATTGCAGCAGCAACAGGTCCGCGCCGCTTTGCGCAACCGGCTCGCACGCGAGCGATTCGCCGGCGGCGATGGCGTGCGCGAGCGCGGTCGAACCGGGCGGCAGCGCGTCGCATGCGCCGGCCGGCGCATCGACGACGCCGAGATCGTCGCGCCCCACGCTCAGCACGGTGCGCACGCGCGTGCCGCCGACCACGTCCGCGAACGTGCCCATCGACCCGCCGCAGACGATCGCCACCTCGACCCCCGCGTCGTTGAGCTGATGCTCGAGCTCGCGCGCGGTGTAGTGCGGATTCACGTTGACCTGGACCGCGCCGATCTTCGCGACGGCGACGAACACGACCGGAAACGCGAGCACGTTGGGCAGCATCACGGCCACGCGATCGCCCTTGCGCACGCCGACGACCTGCTGCAGATACGCGGCCAGCGCGCTCGACAGGCGCTCGACATCGGCATAGGTGAGCGTGCGGCCGAACGCATGGAACGCCGGACGGTCGGCGAAGCGGCGCATCGCGTCGTCCAGCAGCGCGCTGACGGAAGGATGGCGGTCGGCGTCGATCTCGGCGGGGATCGGGCCATACGACCCGGTCCAGTGTCTGTTCGTCATGTCTCACTCCTCTGGGGACGGCACGCCAGCCTGCGTGCCGTTCGCACGGCGGCCTGCACGCCGGAAGGACGCGGGCCGCCGCCTGATCGGCGACTATCGCGCGCACGACGCGCTTTGCAAATGATCCGGGCGGCCGAAAACATGATCGAAACGGACAGGCGAGGCGCGTGCCTGCGCAACATCGCACGGCGAACGCCTGTCCGCCCGGGCAGCTCCGTCGGTGCATCAGGGTGAACCCGGTGGCGAATGGGACCGTTCCCGAGCAGAATTGCGTGCCGTCAACGATATCGATTCGGACGCAGGATCCCCGTCATGCCGCGCAGTGCGCTCTCGAAACCTCCCCATGCCCAGCCTACCGGGCTGCCGGACGCCGCCGCCGCCCACGCGTTGCGCGAGCAGCGCTTCACGCCGGCCAAGCTGGCCGTGCTCGTCGACGTGGCTGCGCAAGCCGGCCTCGACCCGGCGACGGTGCTCGCCGGCACCGGCCTCGCGCCGGCCGACGTCGCGGACCCGTTCACGCTCACGTCGCCGCTGCAGTTCCTGACGGCCGCGCGCAATGCGGTCGGCCGGTACGACGGCACCGACCTCGGCGTACGCGTCGGCCGCCTGCTGCGCGCGTCGAGCTACGGCATGTACGGCTACGCGATGCTGTGCTCCGAATCGCTCGCGCGCGCGTTCGATTCGGCCGTCAAATATCACCGGCTCGCGAACGGCATGCTGCCGATCCGCTGGGTCGAACAGGGCGATACCGCATCGTGGCTGTTTCCGGACCGCCACGAAGTCGCGCTGCCCGATCTCGACGAGCCGCTGTACCGTTTCCTGATCGACATGCAGTTCGCGCTGCACGTGACGATCATCAAGGACGTGATGGGTGCGTGGTGCGTGCCCGCGCGCGCGCAGTTCGCGCAGCCGCGGCCGCCGCACGGGGCGCTGCTGACCGACGCGCTCGAATGCCCGATCGCGTTCGACCAGCCGCATCACGTGCTCAGCTATCCGGCGGCATGGCTCGCGCGCGCGCCTCAGCTCGCGAATCCGATCACGGCCGCGCAGGTGTCGTCGCACTGCGCGCAATTGCTCGACGCATTACGCAGCCAGTCGGGCATTACGCGACGCGTGTACGAGGAGCTCACCCGCACGCCGGGACAATTCCCGGACATCGACGCGATCGCCGAGCGCCTGTGCATGACGTCGCGCACGCTGCGCCGCAAGCTCGAAGCCGAAGGCACGTCGTACAGCGAACTGCTGACGAGCGTGCGCAAGGCGCTCGCGATCGACTATCTCGGCACGACCACGCTCAGCACCGAGGATATCGCGCTGACGCTGGGCTTCAGCGATGCAGTGGGATTCCGTCACGCGTTCAAGCGCTGGACCGGCACGACGCCGAGCGACGTGCGGCGCAAGCGCGGCAAGTAGCGCCTGCCGAGCGCGGTCAGCGCGTACCGTCGCCCGCCGCCGGCGACGCGACCGCCAGCGCGAACTCGAACACCGCACCGCGCCCTTCCCGGTCGACGAGCCGGATGCCGCTGCCGTTGAGCGCCAGCATCCGGTGCACGATCAGCAGGCCCAGCCCGCCGCTCGTCGCGGTGCCGCCGCTCATCGGCCGCTGCGGCCGCTGGAACAGCCCTTCGCGCCGTGCGGCCGGAATCCCTTCCCCGGTATCCGACACGGTCACGATCACGCGATCGCCGTGCGTCTCCAGCGCGATCTCGACCTCGCCGTGCGAAGGCGTGTGCCGCAGCGCGTTGTCGAGCAGGTTGGTCAGCACGCGCTCGATCATCCCGAGATCGGCCGATACGACCGGCACGCGCGGCGGAATCCGCGCATGCAGCGCGACGCCGCGCGATTGCGCGGCCAGCTCGAATTTCTGGAACACGTCCTGCACGAGATCGACGAGCGAGAACGGCTCGCGCTCGGCCTGCACGCCGCCCGATTCGAGCCGCGCGAGTTCGAACAGCGCCTGCGCGAGCCGCCCGACCTTCGCGCTCTGCGCGAGCGCGATCGACAGGTAGCGCCGCCGCTCGGGCTCGGGCAGCGTGTCGGCCTTCAGCGACAGCGTCTCCAGATAGCCGTGCAGCGACGTCAGCGGCGTGCGCAGGTCGTGCGAGATGTTCGTGATCAGTTCGCGCCGCTGCTGGTCCTGACGCGTCAGCGCGCGCCACTGGTCGCCGATCCGGTCGGCCATTTGCGCGAACGCGGATTCGAGCACCGCGATATCGTCGCCGCGGCGGCCCGGCGGCAAGTGCAGCACCGGCGGCGGCGTGTCGGGCGTGTTGAGCGTGTCGGCCCCACCCGGCGCGCGGGGCGCACCGTTCGCGTCGAAGTCGCGCATCGCGGCCGTCAGCCGGCGCAGCGGGCGCGTGATGAAGCCGAATGCGACGAGGCCCGCGAGCAGGCCGAGCAGCGCGACGATCGCCATCGACCACAGCGTCGTGCGCAGCACGTTGCCGGCGTCGACGCGCGCGGCGAGCCGGTCATGCGCCTCGCCGAGCAGCACCACGTAGATGTAGCCGGACGGCGGCTGCCCCGCGCGCTGCAGCGGCGCGGCGCTGAACACCTTGCGCGCGTCCGGGCTGCGCGGATCGTCGCCGAGGATCGGCAGCGGCTCGCCCGCGATGAAGCGCTGCACGGGCGCGAGATCGACGCGGTCGCGCTTCACGTGGCCGGGCGGCGCG
Source organism: Burkholderia sp. CpTa8-5 (assembly GCF_017815045.1). NCBI lineage: Bacteria > Pseudomonadati > Pseudomonadota > Betaproteobacteria > Burkholderiales > Burkholderiaceae > Burkholderia > Burkholderia sp. CpTa8-5. Next base: position 9,660 of record NZ_JAGIQD010000051.1, on the reverse strand, counting down.
TCGTCGCCCTTGATGCGCCCCGCGTTGTCGAGCAGGTACACCTCGACGCTCGGGTTCACGCCCATCAACTGGCCGAACAGCGTGCGCACGGCGTCGGGGCGCAGCCCGTTCGCGTCCATCAGCGGCGCACTGTTGGCGATGTTGGCGGCCAGGTCGCGCGACAGCGCCTGCACGACTTCCTTCTCGCGCATGTCGTTCGCGCGGATCTGCAGCCACGCCGACGCGCCCGAGCACGCGAGCAGCAGGATCGAGAACACGAGCGACAGCCGCCGGGTGAGCGTGAGCTTCATCATGCGTCCCGCTGGCCCGGCGCGGCGAGCTTGTAGCCGCGCCCCCACACGGTGAGGATCCGCACGGGCTCGGCCGGATCGGCCTCGATCTTCGCGCGCAGGCGGTTGATGTGGGTGTTGACCGTGTGTTCGTAGCCTTCGTGCTGGTAGCCCCACACGGCGTTCAGCAGATCCATCCGCGAGAACACCTTGCCCGGATGCCGCGCGAAGAAATACAGCAGGTCGAATTCGCGCGGCGTGAGGTCGATGCGTGCGCCGTCGACGCTCGCCTCGCGCGCGATCGGGTCGATCGCGAGCCCCGCGACGTCGAGCGTGCCCGCGTCGATCCGCGAATCGCGCGCGAGCGCATCGACGCGCCGCAGCAGCGCCTTCACGCGCGCGACGAGTTCGAGCACCGAGAACGGCTTCGCGAGGTAGTCGTCGGCGCCGAGTTCGAGGCCGAGGATCCGGTGCACCTCGCTCGACCGCGCGCTCGTGATGATGATCGGCGTATAGCGCGTCATCGCCCGCGCGCGCCGGCAGATCTCGAGGCCGTCGACGCCCGGCAGCATCAGGTCGAGGATCAGCGCGTCCCAGTTGCCCTGTTCGAGCAGGCGCAGCCCTTCGGCGCCGTCCGCGCTGTGCACGACCTCGTAGCGCTCGTCGCGCAGGTGCAGGCTCAGCACGTCGGCGATGTCGGCGTCGTCCTCGACGATCAGGATGCGTTTCGGTTGGTCCATGGCGGTGGGCGGCGGCACGTAGGAGCGGGGCTCAATAACGGTGATCGGCGGGCGATCGGCCCGGATCGAAGCGCGGCGGGAGGCCGCGCTGCCGTCATTGTGCAAAATTTTGCGGCGGCGAGGGATCACATTTCGTTTAAGTTTGGATCCCGACGCGTTGCGATTCAGGATCACATGCTCTTGATCGCCGTGCCTTGCGCGGTCACTTCGACGAAGTGATCCGCCGGCATCGGACGCCCGAGCAAGAAGCCCTGCAGCGAATTGCAGCCGAGCCGGGTCAGGAACTGCTGCTGCGCGGTCGTTTCCACGCCCTCCGCGACGATCTTCAGGTCGAGTGCCCGACCGAGCGCGACGATCGCGGAAATGATCGCGGCATCTTCGGTATCGTGTTCGAGATCCCGGATGAATCCCCGGTCGATCTTGAGCTCGCTGGCCGGCAAGCGCTTGAGATACAGCAAGCTCGAATAACCGGTGCCGAAGTCGTCGATCGAAATTCGCACCCCCATGTCGTGAAGCTGCTGGAGGATTCTCAGGCTGGCGTCGGCATCGCGCATCGCGGTCGATTCGGTGATCTCCAGCGTCAGGCAGTGCGGCTCCAGCGCGTGCCGCTGCAATGCGGCCTCCACGACCCGGATCAGGCTCGCGTGACCGAACTGCAACGGTGACAGGTTCACGGCCATCGTCCAGTCGGTTCGGCCCGCATCGCGCCACGCGCGCATCTGCCGGCAGGCCTCGTCCAGTACCCATTCGCCGATCGGCACGATCAATCCGGTCTTTTCCGCAATCGAGATGAACTGATCGGGCGACATGAGGCCGCGCGTCGGGTGCTTCCATCGCAACAGCGCCTCGACGCCGACGATCGGTCCATCGGGCACTTCGAACTTCGGCTGGTAGTGCAGGACCAGTTCATGCCGCTCCAGCGCCAGACGGAGTTCCTGCACGATTTTCAAGTGCTCGCGGACGTTCGCGTTCATCGATGCCTCGAAGAAGCAGTACGCGTTTCGGCCGAGCGCCTTGGCGTGATACATCGCCGCATCGGCATTGGTCATCAGCTCGCGGAAATCGCTGCCGTTGCCGGGATAGAGCGCGATACCGATGCTGGCCGACACGCGCAATTCGTGTTCGGACACGTGGAACGGCGCCCGAATCACCGCCAATACCTTGTCCGCCACGTCAGCCGCGTCGGCGGGCTCGTTCACGGCCACGACGAGCACGAACTCGTCGCCGCCCAGACGGGCAATCGTGTCCTGCGAGCGCAGGTTCGCGCCGATGCGCCGAGCCACGTCGACCAGCAACAGATCGCCGACATGATGACCATAGGCGTCGTTGACGGCCTTGAATCCGTCGAGGTCCATGAACATCAGCGCGAAACACCCGTGCTCGCGGTCGGTGCTCTGGATCGCCTGGTCGATCCGGTCTTCGAGCAGCACGCGGTTGGGGAGCTTGGTGAGGGTGTCGTGCAGTGCCAGATACGTCAGCTCCTGGTTCGCTTCGGCCAGCGAGGTCGCCAGTACCGCCGTGCGGGCTTCCAGACGCAGGTCGAGGACCGAAACGATCAGCGCGATGGCGAGTATCGCCAACGTGGCCACGACGATGACGAGCGCCAGCCCGCCGGGATCCATGCTGGAGCCGGCGGCCCCGCAGATGCTGCCCAGCGGGAACCGGGCGGCCGCCATTCCCGTATAGTGCATGCCGGCGATGGCGGCGCCCATCAGGACCGCCGCCCCCAGATTGAGCAGGCGCACGCGAGACGAAGCGGTTCGCCGAATGAATACGATCCACAGCACGGCGCCCGATGCGACGACGGCAATCGCGACCGACAGGCAGACGAGCAACGGGTCGTACCGGATGCCCGGCGACATGTGCATCGACGCCATGCCCGTGTAATGCATGCCCGCTACGCCAGTCCCCATCAACATCGCGCCGCCGCCGAGCCGGTGCCATCTGAGCGTGCCCCGACAGACGAGCCACAGCGCAACCGTGGAGCAGCCGATGGCGATCAGCAACGAAAGCACCGTCATGGCCGGATCGTATCCCAGTGGAATCGGCAACGCGAAGGCCAGCATGCCGACGAAATGCATCGACCAGATGCCCGCCCCCATCACGCTGGCCGCGCCTACCAGCCACCCATGTGCGGCGCGCCCGCCGGCCGTCTTGATACGCCCGGCCATGTCCAGCACGGTGTAGGACGCCAGGATGGCGATCAGGAGCGAAAGAAGAACGAGCAACGCGTTATAACTTGTCGGCAGCATTGTTATTTACAGATCGCTTTCGATTTGGCGTAACGAGACCCCCGGCCAGCCGGGGGCTTCGCGGATTCGCGGGAAAGTTGGGCACAAACGGAAAGCGGTGTCCGAAGGAATGGACCGGTGGTGTGACGCGTCAGGCGATTCCGACGACGACCGCTTGCAGCGGCGGATCATAAACGCGCCCTCCCGTTCAGGGAAGGATTTAGCGCCGCGGGGCGCTGGAGGAGGCGGGACGGAATCAGAACGTGTGGCGAATGCCGGCCGCGAACGTGTTGCCGGTGGGGCGAGCGCTCAGCTTGTCGTAGGAGTAAATCGCGTAGATGTCCGTGCGTTTCGACAGCAGGTGGTTGTAGCCGACAGACGCGGTGTTCCGCAGGCTGCGGGCCGCTTCGGTCGGGCCGGACCGCTTCGTGCGCGCCCACTCTGCAAGCAGGAAGTCGGCCGGCGACAACGGGATCGACACACCCGCCTCGCAAGTGTGGCTGCCGGTCGGCGTACGCGCGTCGCTTGTCATCGCCCACGCGCCGTAGAGCGTGACGATCTTGAAGTCGTATGCCGCGCCCGCCAGATAGGCGTACTGCGCGCCGACCGGCCCTGCCGCGGTATAGCGCACGCGCTGGCCCGACAACACGGCCGTGAGACCGTGCCCTCGATAGTTCAAGTGAACGCCGAGGTTACCGACGCCAGGCGAGCCCGCCACGCCGCCAAGACCATAGATGACGGTGGCGCCGAACCCGTTGAAGTCCGGCGTCGTGTACTTGACGGTGTTGTTCCACACCGTATCGCCGATGATCGTCCCGCCATAGTTGGTCACGAACGTCTGCAGGACGAGTGGAGAGAAGACGGTCGAGGATCCGAACGGATTGACGACGGATTCGGCCGTATAGGCCGGGTTTCTTTGTCGCCCGAAGGTCAACTGGCCGAAGTCGCCTTGAAAGCCCACGTACGCATTGCGCGACCAGAACGGGTCCGCCGCACTGCGTCCCAGCGCGCCGTTGGCGGGTTGAAAGAAGCTTTCGAGGACGAAAATGGCGCCGACGCCGCCGCCAAGATCTTCCTTGCCGCGGATTCCCCAGAACGACGTGGTCAGCCCGCCGCTTCCCATCAGTACCGTGGACCGCGGCGTATCGCTGCGTTTGATGCTCCCGACGTAGGTGCCGATGAGGCCATAAAGCTGAACCTGGGAGCCGCTGTCTGCGTGTGCGCCGCCGGAGGTCCATACCAGACCGGCGCCGAATATCGCCGTCGCGCCGAGCGTACCGACAACGCGCCGGGCGGCCACGCGCACCACGACCTGTCGTGTCTTTTTCATTTCGGTTGTCTCCATTCATATTTTTTGAGCGGCCTTTTCCACGGCAATCCTGTCAGCAGTACTGATGGACTACTCTTTGACGGCGGCGCTTGTTGCGAGCATGTCGCTGAAGCCACGGGCGTGACGAGCGACGAAACGCCTTCCCTCGAGGCTTCTCAGGGAAAGGCGCCGTCAGGCATGCAAGTGACTACGGGGAAATCTCTTCGAGCGAACGATTGGTCGTCTCGACCATGCGCGCGGCGACGACGAAGCCCACCGCACTGACCACGGCAAACATGACGAATACCGCGGCGATGCCTCTTCCGGTCAATACGACGCCGACGATCGCCGGCGCGGCGGCAGACGCCGCGCGCAGCCACGAAGTCGCGAGACCGGTGCCGATCGCGCGCATCCGGGTGGGATAGATTTCAGGGGTGTACAGGTACAGAAGGACCGTGGTCGTGGCCATCACCGCATAGGCCGACGATCCGAGCAACATCACGGACCACGCGCTGCCCGCGCCATGAATGCCCAGTGCGGCGAGCAGGGCCGCGCTGATGATGAAGCAGGCCATTGCCCACCGGCGGCGTCCGACCCGATCGATCAGCAGCGCGCAGGCAAGCACGCCGCACGTACTCAGGACGTTCGAGATCGACGCCATCTGAAGCGACGCTTGCAGCGGCAGATGGTAGACCGTCTTGTAGAGGCTCGGCAGCCAGTTGTTGATGCCATTGGCCACGAAATAAGCGCTCGCCCACAGCAGCCACACGACGACGGTGCGGCCCCGGTAGAACGGCGAGAACAGTTCCTTCCACGTTCCCTTCCGCTTCGACTGTCGTCCGGTCATAAGGCCCGACACGCGCGCGTCCACCTCGGCCCTTTGAGTCTGCGTGTCGAGGTTGCGCTTCGTCGTGCTGGCTTCCAGCCGCTCGATGATGCGCTCGGCCTTATCGAACCGCCCGCGTGAAACGAGCCAGCGCGGCGATTCCGGCAGGCGTGCGATCAGGATCGCGACGACCATGCCGGGAATCCCGCCGATCAGGAACATATATTCCCAACCGAAGCGCGGGACGACGAACGCACCGAGCTGCGCGGCCGCGAGCAGGCCCAACGGGAAAATCAGTTCGTACAGGATGAAGAAGCGTCCGCGGCCGTGCGCTTGAGACAGCTCGTTGATGTACGTGGCGGCCACGGGCACTTCTCCGCCCACACCGATGCCTTGCAGGAAACGCATCAGAAACAGCATGTGAAAGCTGCCGGTGAACGCGCATACGACGCTCATGGCCGACATGACGCCCACCGCGATGGTGGCGCTCGGCACGCGCCCCAGGCGCTCGGCCAGCCAGCCGAACACCAACGCGCCGACGACCTGCCCAAGATAGCCGGCAGCGATCAGCACGCCGATCTGGCCGGGAGAAAGATGCCAGAGCCCCACCAGTACGGGCAGCACGAAAGCAAGCGACAGTGCGTCGAACGCATCGAACAGGGTCGCGCTGCCCATGACGATCCGTGCCCGGGTGTGCCACGTGCAAAACGGCACGTTCTCGATGCGGAACAGCAGGTTCGCCGCCCGCAGTTGCTCGCTCATGGGACGCGTTTCGCTCGCGGATCGACCAAGGTCGACGCCGCAGGCGGTCGAAGGGGTGTTCATGCTGTCTCCTGAAAAGCTGCATTTTATGAACCTTCGGCTTGCTTCTTGTTGTGCGGCACCGGTCACGTTTCTTGGTGGTTTTCCGCGACATCGGCGCCCTTTTTATCATTTGCCGAGCCTGTCGGCGGCGGCGTGCGCGACGCGGTTTCGCGCGCCGCCCCGACTGCTCGACGCCGACGGCAAGCGGACGGCGCTGCGCCGTCGTCATCCGGCTATGGACGGGCCACGCCCGAGTCAGTCGACGAGGCCGGCCGAACGAAGCGCGTCCGCGATTTCGACGTCCGCGCCTGGCGCGAGCGGCAGCAGCGGCGAGCGCACGGTGGCGTGCTGGAGGATGCCGCGGGCCACCAGACCGTGCTTGAGCGCGACGGTGCCTTCCATGTGCGACCCGCGGTGATACACGTTACGCGTCACCGGCAGCAGGCGATCGTGAATCGCGCGGGCAGCCGCGTAGTCTTTCGCCTTGCCCGCCTTGATCAGTTCGACGAGCGGCTCGGGAGCCAGGCTGCCGTAGCCGACGAGCGCCCCGTCGACGTCGAACATCGTGTGGAGCAGATACTCGTCGTGGCAGGTGAGGATTTGCAGTTCCGGACGCTCGCGTCGGATGATCGGAATCTCGACGTCCCAGCGACGCATGTTGCGCACGCCGTTTTTCATCGCGAAGACGCCCGGTTGCGCGGCGATCTCCAGCTGCGTGTCGAGGTTGTAGGTCGCCTTGGTGGCGTCCGGGTACTGGAACAGGATGAGCGGCAGCCCGCTGCCTTCGTGGATGGCGCGGTAGCGATCCTGCGGCGCACCTTTCTGATAGCCGAAGCGCAGCCAGCCGTGCGACGGATAGACCAGACCGGCCGACGCGCCGGCCTCGACCGCGCGCTTCGCCTCTTCCACCGCCACTTCCGTGCCTTCGAGCGTGATACCGGCGATCACCGGAATCTTGCCGTCGACGGACTTCACGAAGCTTTCGATGACTTGAGCCTGTTCTTTCTGCGAGAGGAACGTGCCTTCGCCGGCATGTCCGAGCACCGTCAGGCCTTTGACGCCTTCGATGCCGCCAAGCCACGCGCCCAGCCGTTGAATTGCCGCATGGTCCACCGCGCCCTCGTGGGTGAAAGGGGTAACGGGTGCCGGGACCAAACCGCGCAGATCGATCGCTTTCATGACGTCTCCAAATGTGAGCTTTTCCGCTCCTCTTTCCGGGAGGAGAGCCCGCCGTCCGTTTCGCATCGAACCGGAACGACGGTGCATGCGTTGCAGTGTAGGGACGCACGACCCATGCGAGAACGGCGTAATTGCGCATTTCAGCTATACTGATTTGACATATCTACGGGAGGCTTCGCGGTGGACTATGCGGCCTGGAAGCTGTTCATCGACGCGGCGGAACTCGGGAGCCTGAGCAAGACGGCCGTTGCTTACGGGACCAGCCAGCCTCACATCAGCCGGCAGATCGTCGAGCTCGAGCAGTACTGCGGCGGCCGTCTGTTTCAACGGACCGGGCGCGGCGTGGTGTTGACCGAGTTGGGCGCGCGTATCGCGCCGCGTGTGAGGGCGTGGCTTGCCAGCACGGAGCAGTTGTCCAACGACATCCGCAGCACGGCGGGCGAGCCGATCGGCGTGGTCAGGCTCGGGATCCTGCCCTCCACCGCCCATCCCCTTGTCAGCACCCTTTACCATCGGCTTCGCGAGCGTTACCCGCTGGTGCAGTTACAGGTGCGCGAGGGTCAAGGAGCGTTGCTGGAAACCTGGCTGGAGAACGGCAGCGTCGATCTCGCCATCCTGTTTCGAAATAGTCCGACGCCGAGAAACGGCGACGAATATCTGGTCGAGGCCGCGACGTACCTGGTTGGGGCGGAAGGCGATCCGTTGACCAGTCAGCCCACGATCGCTTTTTCGAGGCTCGATGGCATTCCGCTGGTCTCTTTCTGCCGCCCCAATAGCTGGCGCGAGCGGCTCGAACAAATCGCGGGCGAACATCAGGTGTCGCTGAATTTCGCGGCGGAAGCCGATTCTCTCAGTCTGCAGGGGCACATCGTCGCCGATGGCGGCATTCATGCGTTGCTGGGCCCTTACGCGATCGCCAATCTCGAACGGGAATGCCGGTTGCAAGCGTCGATGGTGGTCGATCCGTCCGTGCCGCGCTTCATTGCACTCGCCATGTCGCCGCACGGCGAACTGACGCTGGCTTGCCGCACGGTCATGCAGCTCACGAAGGAAATCGCCCGGTCGCGCACGCTCTCGTCGGATCTTCGGTTGGGTGTGTCCGCCGCGTTCCTGCGGTCAATTTGAGCGGCTCGGCACAGTGCGTTCGCAGTCCTGATCGAGTGAGAATGTCGATCTCGGCGATGCGCGGCGTGTGGTCGGGCGCCGGCTTGCGCGGCGAACGGCGCGGTGCGCGATTTCTCCATCCGCGCCGCCCATCTCGCGCCGACCTTTAGTACGACTTGCCGCCCACCGTCGCCGCTTCCAGTTCGCGCGTGATGATCTGCGTGCCGCCGACGTTGGCGACCGACTTGACCAGACCGACGCCCGGCGCGAGCCAGTCGTCCGCGGTCGTGTTGCTCGTCAACGCCGAGTTGGTGAAGGTCTCCGTGGTGTGATAGTGGCAAGCATTCGCGAAGACCTTGCCGTTGCGGAGGCTGACCGTTTCGCGCGCGACGTACGTCCGCTGGATCGAGACGGACGTTTGCGCGCCGCCCGACGGAACGACGGGCGTATCCACGTAATTCACCGTCTCGCTTCCCGCGAGCCCGATCGTCTCGACATAGGGCGGCGAGTTCACGTCCCGCAACACGAGCGTGCTGCCGCTGTAAACCTCGCCGCCGTAGTTCGTGCGTACGCCGTTGCCGACGAGGTAGTAGTGATTGGTCTGAATCGGCGAACCGGGCGTCGTTTCGGCCTGCTGCATGAGCGCCACGCCGTTGAACGTCGCCGGCGCGTAAGTCCGCGTGTACACGCCGTTGTCGACCGACGGGCTCTGCGACGTCGCTTGCGTATACATGTGCAACTGCACGGTATCGCCTTGCTGGTAAATCGGATCACAGTCGACGTTCGACGCGGTCGGCGAGCCCGGATTGCCGCCGGATGTGCCCGTGGTCGGCGTCCCGCCGCTGCCGCCGTTGTTGCTCGTGCCCGATCCGCCTGATGCAACGGGCGAGGAATTGTCGTCGCCGCCGCAAGCGGTGAGCGCGAGGCAGGTCAATGCGATCAGTGCAACGGCTTTCATCGGGATCACCTTCCAAACGAACAGGACGAACGAAGCCCGTACGCGCGAATCACGCCGCGCGCACCGACCATCAAGAATCAAGAATTAGAAATCGGGAGTCGGCCGGCGGCCTCCGCCGGCCCGGCGACGTCAATTGACCTGCAGTTGCCCACCGCGGCCCAGCCCGCCCTTGACGTCCTGCGCCTTGTAGCTGCGCAGCGCGACGACCATCTTGTTGTACGCGTCGATGAACGCGACGAC
>NZ_JAGIQD010000050.1:0-17859 GCF_017815045.1 Burkholderia sp. CpTa8-5 | reverse complement strand
CTGGTCGATCTGTACCGCGCACTGGGCGGCGGGTGGATCCAGCGTGCAGGCGAAGCGCCGCGCGCGCCGGATGCGCCAGTCGACGATCAGACGGCAACGACCGGGTAAGCATGGCACATGGCAGGAGCGGAAAGCCGCGCCTGTCCACCGAACCGAAGGAGTGTGAAAACGAAAACGCCACGGACGCAAATCCGTGGCGTTTTCCTTTGTACCGTCGCCGCGCGGGAAGCGGCATTACGTTACGCGTGCTTCGTCCAGAGCGTTCGGCCGAAGAACGTGAGCGTGCGGTCCCACGCCGTTTCCGACCACACCGGATCGAACTGCGTGCCGGCGATGCGGCCGGGGCCGACGGCCGTTTCGTTCGCGAACGCATGGTGCGCGAGATAGCGATGGAATTCGAAGCCGACGTTCGCATCGGTCAGCTTCTTTTCCAGTGCGTCGACCTGGTCGATCGTGAAGAACGCATCCTGCGTCGCCCAATGACCCAACAGCGGTACCTTGAGCTTGGCCGGATCGATGTAATCGAGCGGCGGGAGGCCGTACCACATGACGCCGGCATCTGCGTCGGCGTACTGCAGCGACAGCAGCGTGAGGGCGCCACCCATGCAGTAGCCCGTCACCGCGACCCGCGGCGACAGCGTCTTCAGGTATGCGACCGCGCCGGGAATGTCCTGCGACGCGGCGTCGCCGAAATCGAGGCCGGTCATCAGGTGGTGCGCTTCCTCCTCCTCGACCGTCGACTTGCCGCGATACAGGTCGGGCACGAGCGCGAAGTAACCGCAGCGCGCGAGGCGATCCGCGACGCCGCGGATCTGGTCGTTCAGCCCCCACCATTCCTGGATGACGACGACCGCGGGCGCGCCTTCGGTGCGTGCCGGCGTGGCGAGATAGCCTTGCAGTTCCTGGCCGTCCGGGCGGCGAAACGTGATCGTGGAACCGGATGTTTGAGACATGAAACCGCTCCTTTTCGAAAAATGCGCCGAGTGCGACATCGGGCCGGCCAGCGGGCGTCGTGATACCGCCCGCGTTCGTGCTGGCCGACGCCGACCACGCGGCCATTCTATGCGCAAACACCGGACGCTTGCGTGAACGGCGCCGCACGGCACGCGAGCCGCGAAGGGAGCGGACGACCGGAAAACGAACACCCCGCCCCGATGAACGGGAGCGGGGTGTCGCGTGTACGGCGGGGCGTATCCGGAATACGCCGGCAATACGCCGGCGGGTATCCGGCTTACTGACCGAAGTAGATCGAGTTGCGGCCTTCCTGCTTGACTGCGATCGTGCGGCCTGCACGCGCACCGGCGGCCGCTTGCGCACCGTAGCCGGCTACGTCGGCGTTCGTCACGCGGGCCTGCGCGGCCTGCAGCGCACGCGGGTAATACTGATCGGAGACTTCGGGCTTGTAGCCGGCCTGTTCGAGCTGGACGAGTTCCGCACGCACCTGGGCACGCGTGAGCTGACCCGACGGGTTCGATTGCGCGAATGCGCCGTACGACGCGGACAACGCGGTTGCGGCGACGACAGCGGTGATGAACGACTTCATGGTGACCTCCGGTTCTGTTGATTTCGCGCTTCGCTCGTTGCGTTCAGCGGTTGATTGCATCGTAACGAGCGCGTTCCCGGTCGGAAATACGCGTTGGAGCGAATCATTATTGCAACTGGGTAAACGATTCGCGCGGTACGCAATTTCATCTGAAGATTGCCGGGGAGCTGGAGCGTGGGTAAGGAGCGGCGGGTCGATCGGCGCGGAAGAAGCGGGTCAAACCATTGAATCGCATTCCGAAGTATTTTCGCGAGGCCGTCGGCGTCATTCATTCGGCGCCGCTCGTTCCGCCTCACGCAGCCAGGATCGCCTGCCGTTTCCGATATTCGGCCGGCGTGACGCCGACATGCCGGGTGAACGCTCGCCTGAGCGTATCGACGTTTGCGAAGCCGCATTTCGCGGCGACCTGCTTCGGCGTGTCATGGCCGTTCTCGAGCAACTGGCGGGCGGCAGAGATGCGGGTCGCCTCGACCCATGCGGCCGGCGTCATGCCGACTTCCGCGCGGAACAGCCGCGCGAAATGGCGCGGGCTCATGCCTGCATGTTTGGCCATCTCGGCCACCGAATGTTCGAGACCCGGATGGGCCGCGACCCAGCGCTGGACTTCCTGCAGCACCGAACGTCCGGCGGGGCGGGCTTCGCCCTTGCGGCTGAACTGGAGCTGCCCGCCCGGGCGCTTGAAAAACATCACCAGTTGCGCGGCGACGCGCCGTGCGATCTCGCGGCCGAGATCTTCTTCGACCAGCGCGAGCGCGAGATCGAGCCCGGCCGTGACGCCGGCGCCGGTGCGCAGCTTGCCGTCGCGCACGTACAGCGCGTCGGCGTCGACGACGAGCGACGGATAGGCTTCGCCGAGTGCATCGGCGGCGGCCCAGTGCGTGGTCAGGTGACGTCCTTTCAGCAGGCCGGTGGCGGCGAGGATGAATGCCCCGGTGCAGATCGACCCGTAGCGTCTGCTGTGCACGGCCGCCGCGCGCAACCATGCGAGGACGTCGGTGCGCAGCGCGATCTGGCCGGCGTTCGGCGCGCCGGCGACCAGCAGCGTGTCGATGCGCTCGGGGATGTCGGGGGCGATCCAGTCGGGCAGCAACCGTGCGCCGGACGAGCTGCGGATCGCACCGGCCCCGCTCGCGATGATCCGCGACACATAGAACGGCTTCCCGCATTCGACGTTCGCTTGCGCGAACACGTCGAGCGGCGCGGAGACGTCGAGCAGTTGAACGCCCGGAACGGCAAAAATGCCCACGACCTTCGGCATGATCGGTTGCGTGTCGTATCGAACGTGATGCGCAGCAGTATAGGGGCGCTTCTTTCACCATGCAGGCACCGTGTCCGTTCGTCGCGCGAAATGGCAGGATTCGTCGTAACAAGCCTATTTCGGACACCTGTCGGGCTGCGGAGAATCGAGCGTGTCTTCCATGGAGGTCGATCATGACTGTGAACGTTGCCGGCATCACCCTTCCCGATACTCGACTGACGCGCGAGATCACCGAACTCGTGCGCGATACCGAATCCGAACTGCTGTTCCATCACTCGAGCCGCGTGTTCTATTTCGCGGCGCTGGCGGGCCGGCGCCGCGGGCTCGAGTACGACCCGGAGCTGCTCTATTGCGGCTGCATGTTCCACGACATGGGACTGACGCACCGGTACAGCAGCGCATGCGAGCGCTTCGAAGTGGACGGCGCCAATGCCGCCCGCGATTTTCTGAAGGCAAAGGGAATCTCGCAGCAGGACATCGATGTCGTGTGGACCTCGATCGCACTGCATACCACGCCCGGTATTCCGCAGCACATGCATCCGGTCGTCGCGCTGGTCACGGCGGGCGTCGAGATGGACGTACTGGGCCTCGCTTACCCGGAATACAGTGACATCGAGCGGGAAGCGGTCGTGCGCGCGCATCCGCGCACGCCGCATTTCAAGGAAGACATCATTCAGGCGTTCTATGACGGCATCAAGCACAAGCCCGGCACGACGTTCGGCAACGTGAAGGCCGACGTGCTCGCGGACAAGGAGCCGCATTTCCATGCGGGCAATTTCTGCAGCGTGATCCGGTCGTCCGCATGGGCCGGTTGACCTTGGACGGTCGGTTGCGCATCAGCCGACGGTGATCGTCCGCCGGGCGTGTACACAGGGAAAGCGGGGATTCCCGCAACTCGCGTATTACCGTTCGAAATTGTTACGTGACAACTTCAGATCATCGCGAACAGGAATTTTATATACTGAATTTCCGTGCCACGTCCCCGAGGCGAATCTCCGATTCGCGTACCCCCAATACCGGTCTGCCAGTCCAACGAGGTAAAGCCTGCCGCTCCACCACCCGCAAGCATTCGGCAAAACGCCTATAATGATTGGGCAAATTGCCGGAGAGAGGTCATGAGCACCATCGCTTTTCATCCTTCGGGCGTCGCGCATCCGCGTCAGGCCGAATTCACGATTCTCGAGCAGCTGCTGGCGATCCGCGTCCGGTCGGGCGCCGATCTGGCCGAGCTGGCGAGCGCGCGCGTCGACGTGTCGGTGATCGACCGGTTGTCGGAGCGCGGGCTGAAATCGGACGAGCTGGCGTTCATCATTCCGCGCCGCACGCTGAGTCATCGTCGGCAGGCGCACGAGCGCCTGTCGCCGGAAGAGTCGGACAAGGCGATCCGTCTCGCGCGCATCGTCGCGCAGGCGGCGGCCACGTTCGGCGACCAGGACAAGGCGATGGCGTGGCTGCGCAACGGGCTCCAGCGCTTCGGCGGCCGCACGTCGCTCGATATGGCGAGCACCGAGCATGGCGCGCGGCTCGTCGAAGAGGCCCTCACGCAGATCGACGAGGGGTACTTCGCTTGACGACGCTGTGGCGGATCAGCAATTACGCCGATCTGAAAGGCATCGGCGGGTTGCGGGCCGGCGGGCGCTGGCATTTCGCCGGGCAGCCCGTCGTGTATCTCGCCGAACATCCGGCGCTTGCGTTGCTCGAGACGCTGGTTCATTTCGAAATCGCCACCGTCGCGCAATTGCCGAGCGGATATCAGTTGCTGCGTATCGAGGTGCCCGATTCGGTGGACGTCGCCGAAATCGCGGAAGGCGATGCGCCGGACGACTGGCGCACGAACGTCGACTGGACCCGCAGCGCGGGCACCGAGTGGCTGGACACGCAGCCGAGCGCGCTGCTGCGCGTGCCAAGCGTCGTCGTGCCGCACGCCCATAACTTCCTGTTGAACCCGCTGCATCCGGCCGCCTCCGACATCCGCATCGCGGAAGTGATGCAGTCGCCGTACGACACGCGGATTCTGCGGCTGGTCCAGCCGAAGCCGGGCGAATAGCGCAGCGGGGGAACGCGGTTCGCGCCGGCGGCGCGCGATCACCGCTCGTGGGCAGCGCGATCCGCGGCCGCATCGGGCGGCAGCGTTTGCCGAATGCGCGTGACCGTTCGCGGGCTAGCGAGACCGAGCATCGCCGTGACATCGGCATGCGCATGGCCGGCGAGCAACTGGCGGCGCGCATATGTATTGCGCAGCACGCGCGGGCTCATGTCCGCTGCGTGAAAGCCGATCGCGTTCAGCGCATCGCGCACGACGAGCAGCAGGAACATGTCGTTCATTGCGCCCCCGCGCGGCGCGGGAAACAGCCGCGCCGACGGCGGCACGTCCAAGCGCGCACGCCAGGCGGCGAGCGGCGCCAGCGCGAATGCGGCGAGCGCGATCCGGCGCGCCGGCCGCGCGCGATCGCGCGGCACCGACAACGCCGCTGGCCGCGCGTCGAGATCGAGTGCGTCGCCTGTCGCCGCGCGAATCTCGGCCGACGTGATGCCGCTCGCGAGCAGCAGCGCGACGATCGCGCGATTCCGGCAGTCGGCGGGCGTGTCGTCCGCCCGAGGCTGCACATGGCGCTGCAGCGCCGCGTCGGCGTCGGGCGGCAGGTAGCACGGCTCGGGCTCGCCGTCCGGCCATGCGAGATGGTGCGTCGATCGGCCGGCCGGATGAATCGTCCGCACACCGGCATCGACCAGATGCCGGCCGAGCCGGTCGATCAGCTTCGCATAGCGCACGCGTGTCGACGTGCCGGGCGCGCAGGTGCGGTCGAGTTCCGCGAGGAAGGACGCGACGTGGTCGGGCCCGAACGTCACGAGCGACACGTGCCGTGCGCTCAGGTGACGCAGGAATCGCTCGAACATCGCGACATGCTGGACGATCGAACGCGGCGCGAACGGCCGTCGGCCGGCGCCCGTCGCGGCGGTTTCCTGCCAGGCGCGAAACGCGCCGACGGGGTCGTGAATCCAGCGATTCGTGTCCATCCCCGCTTTATAGCCGGACGCGGCGACGCCGGCAATCGTCCCGATGGCCGGTCGCCGGCGCGCGACGAAGCCGGCGCGTCAGGCCGCGGCCCGGGTGTCGTCTATGCATGGCTGTCCAGGAAGAGACAAATAATCATCACGGATTCCGAAATGAATGGGCGGGCGAAATGCGGCGTCGAGAAGACGCACGCGCCGGCTGGATCGAGTGCCCGCGCAGGAGGGGCGGCGATTGTCGATCGAACCGCAGGCGTCATCCAGCGGCGCGCCGCTGCCGTCATGCGTCGCGCGCTCGTTCAGTTGCATCTACCAGCGGGCGGACACGAGCGCGACGGTCGCGATGACGATGTGTCTCGCATTCCTTTCCGAGGCGATCGGCGCGATGGAGCACGGGGCCGGCACGCGTCGCCGGGGGAAAAGGTACCGACGTTACGATACGCCCATGCGCTGCAATGCAGCAGATGAAACCGCATGCCGGTTCGGTGACGTTGCGCACACAACGTCCGGTTGCATGACGTCATTTCCCGATTGCGAAAAAAATTCTGTTCATGGGACTATCGAACGCATCGCCTGCGCACCGAGGGGGTCGCTGGCGACGGGATGTCCATCGCAACGACCAGCACATCGGCAGACAATGAACAGAACAGCGATTTTTCCGTATGCGTCCGCGTTGCTCGCGGCTGCGTTGTTGACCGCATGCGGCGGCGACGTCGAGAACGAGGCGGGCCGCACGACCGCACCTTCCACCGATACGAGTTGTCTCGCGGTCGACAACAGCGGCGCGACGGTCGTGGTGGGTTCGAACCAGCCGGGCGACCCGTCGCTGCCGGAAGCGTCGTCGGGCTATCGCACCGGGATGAAGCCCGTCTATGCGAAAACGTACCTGGTGGCCACGTCGAACGCGTACGCGAGCGCGGCCGGGTGCGCGGTGCTGAAGAAGGGCGGCACGGCCGCCGACGCGGCGGTCGCCGTGCAAGCCGTGCTCGGCCTGACGGTGCCGGAGGCCACGGGCCTCGGGTCGGGCGGCGTGCTGCTCTACTACGATGCGCGCGGCAAGACGCTGCAGGCGTACGACGGCCGCGAAACCGCGCCGGCCGCCGCGACGGAGAACTATCTGCGCTATGTCGATGACGCCACCGACCATTCGTTGCCGCTGCCGAACGCGCGTGCGAGCGGCCGCTCGATCGGCACGATCGGCGTGCCGCGGCTCATCGAGGCGCTGCAACAGGATCATGGCCGCTTGCCGTGGCAGAGCCTGTTTGGCGACGCGATCACGCTCGCGACCAACGGTTTCCCGATCGGCGGCCGGCTGGCCGACGCGATCGCGGCGAACGCCGCGAACCTGAAGCGCGACCCCGAAGCCGCCGCGTATTTCCTGAACGCCGACGGTTCGCCGAAGCCGCTCGGCACCGTACTGAAGAATCCGGCCTACGCGCGCACGCTGTCGCTGATGGCGCAGTCGGGCGCGAATGCGCTGTACACGGGGCAGATCGCGCAGGACATCGTCGCGAAGATCGCGGTGACGAAGGGCGCGGACGGCTCGACGCTCACGCCGGGCAAGACGACCGTCGCCGATTTGGCCGCGTATCAGGCGAAGCGCCGCGACCCGGTGTGCACGACTTATCGCAGCTACTGGGTCTGCGGGATGCCGCCGCCGTCGTCGGGCGGCATCGCGGTCGCATCCGCGCTCGGCATTCTCGAGAATTACGACTTGAAATCGTTGAAGCCGACGGCGATCGATCTCGAAGGCGGCAAGCCGACCGTCGCGGGCGTCCACCTCATCACCGAAGCCGAACGGCTCGCGTATGCCGACCGCGACAAGTACGTGGCCGACACCGACTTCGTGCCGCTGCCGGGCGGCACGTGGGACACGC
The DNA here is from genome assembly GCF_017815045.1 of Burkholderia sp. CpTa8-5. Taxonomy (NCBI): domain Bacteria; kingdom Pseudomonadati; phylum Pseudomonadota; class Betaproteobacteria; order Burkholderiales; family Burkholderiaceae; genus Burkholderia; species Burkholderia sp. CpTa8-5. Next base: position 10,169 of record NZ_JAGIQD010000050.1, on the reverse strand, counting down.
TGCTGAACAAGCCGTACCTGAAATCGCGCGCGGCGCTGATCGACACGACCAAAAGCATGGGCACCGCGCAGCCCGGCAATCTCGGTGCGGTGCCGCTCGGCGTCGACACGACGCTGATCGAGCACGGCACGAACCAGTTCACGATCGTGGACGGCGACGGCAACGTGCTCAGCGCGACGACGACGGTCGAGTCGAGCATGGGCTCGTTCCACATGACCAACGGTTTCCTGCTGAACAACCAGTTGACCGACTTTTCCGCGAACCCGCTCGACGCGTCCGGCAATCCGGTGGCGAACCGCCTGCAGCCGGGCAAGCGGCCGCGCAGCTCGATGGCGCCGACGATCGTGTTCGGGCGGGCCGCCGACGGCTCGCGCGGCGACTTCGTGATGGCGACCGGTTCGCCGGGCGGCGGCACGATTCCGCAATACGTGGTCAAGACGCTGGTCGGCGCGCTCGACTGGGGGCTCGACGCGCAGCAGTCGGCGGGGCTCGTCGACTTCGGCGCGAGCAACAGCCCGACGACCACGATCGGCGGCGAGCATCCGAACGTCAACGCGGCGAACAACGGCGCGAACGATCCACTGATCACGGGGCTGCTCGCGCTGGGGCACAAGGTGTCGACGTCCGCGCAGGCGAGCGGCGTCAATACGGTGATGCGCGTGACGGTCGGCCAGTCGCCGGCGTTGCAGGGCGGCACCGATCCGCGTCGCGAAGGCGTCGTGCTGGGCGATACGTTCCGGCCGTAACCGCGCAGCGTGCGCACGGCCCCGGTTCGCTTGCTGGCGGCCGGGGCCGTGCATCATGACGAGGTCGCATCGACGGCCGCGCAATCCCCAATAATTCGGAATGCAGATGAAGGCGTGTGCATGAAGCACGTCTGCCGGCCCGGGCCGCGGCCGTCCGCCGTCAAATACAGCGGCCACTCCGCCACAAACCTCCGATTGTCAAACAGTGTGAGTCAATCGTCAGCATTTGCAACGGAAGTAACAGTCCCCGCAATTCAGTCGTTTTGCTCGCCGGCGCCGCTACATTAGCTCCACCTGCCGCATGTCGCGGCAAGGCATGCGACCAGCCGCACGAACGCGGCCCGCAGCAACAACGTCTTTGGGGAGAATGACCATGAACAAGATTCGTACGATTCTGCTGGGTGCCGCTCTGACGGCGATGGCGACGTCGGCTGCATTTGCACAGACGGCCCAGACCGGCGCCCAGGGTTCCGCAGGCGTCGGCGCGCAGGTCCAGACGCCGCTGCTCGGCGGCGGCGTCGGTGTGCAGGCTGGCGCCGGTGCGAATGCGGCAGGCTCGGGTTCGGGCGCGGGCAATGTCGTCGGCGGCGCGCTGAACGGCGTCGGCCAGACGGTCGGCGGCGTGGGCTCGGCAGCCGGGACGGCGGTGGGCGGCGCGACGCAGGCGGTCGGTTCGGCGGCCGGCGCGACGAAGGATGCGGCGGCATCGGCCGTGCACACGACGAAGTCGCACGTGAAGCACGTCGCCGCCTCGGCGAAGAGCCATGCCCAAGGCGCGGTGTCGACCGCAGGCGACGTCGCGGGCGGCGCGAAGGCGAAGGCCGGCGAAGCGCTCGAAGGCGCGACGAATTCGGTGCAGGGCGGCGGGTCGGTCGGCGTGAAGGGCTCGGCGTCGGCGCAAGGCGGCGCGCTGTAACAAGCAGCACGCATCCCGTCACGGCCCGGCCCGCTTCGTTGCGGGCCGGGTTTTTCTATTGAGGAACGCGATACGTCGCGCACGGAGCCTCATGTCGAAACGCGGGGAAACGATGCATCGATATTGATTTGGATTGCGAAGAATAATAAGCGGCTGGTCGACTGAACTGGCACGCAATGCGGCCCGCAGGCGGTTCCCTAAACCGCCTACCGCGGAAAGCCCGGCACCGTAACGACATATCTCCCCCGAACGTTTCGGCAGCCCCCGATGCAGGGCATTTTTTCTCCCTCAACAAACCGATTTTGCTTTTCTATACCGCCATCGAGCGGCTAGCGGCCTCAATTTCACTTTCATGATTCAATGACGGCCGCCGTAAATGCATTCGCAATAATGAAATAAAGTATTTGCAAGGAAAGTGGAAGCTAGTTTATAAATACGAGCGATTTGTATTTTCTCTACCGGTCGCAACCATCGACGGTGACGGAACGCCCAGATGGTCGTGACACGGTTCGCTGCGCCTCATCATGTGCGCGCGTTGTCGCGACATGAATGCGCCTGCCAGGCAGCTATGCCGACGTGAGGGAATCCCGTCGAAATTGCTGAACTCGTCAGCCCGCGCCTGGTGAATATCAGGCGGCACACGGCATTTTCGTTATCGAAATGCTGATTATCTGATCGGCGTCAATCGCGAGCCATATTGTGGTTCTCGATGATATTAATGTGCTTTTTTAATCAATTTGATTCGGATTGCATAATGATGGAATTGTATGTAATGAAAAACGAAATGATTGCCGATCCAATATTTTGCTCCGTGATCTGCATTTCGGAAGGAAAGATTCCATGATCAATACGCTGCAGGCATGAAGCACCCGCAGTAATTGAACGTGCCGCCAGCCTCCCGGCGCATCCGCCCTCATGTCGAGCGCGCGATTCGCAGTGGCAACGCAGCCGAACAAGCATGTGCGATCTGGCGCGTCGGTGCCGGTCGCGGCACGTCAATCTTCAAGTCAACCTGCACGACGTGCGCGGCAGGCCCGTTCGATACGTGAAATCCGGTGAGACACAAGTGAATACGATGATATCCACGATGGCTGATGGCGCTGAACCCGACGCGGACGTTCGACCGCGGCTCGCAACGCAACCCTCGAGACTCCTTGTGCTTGGCAAGCGCACGATCGACGAGCTCGACTACGACCCGTCGATGGTGCTCGATGCCGTCGAACGGGCATACCTTGGCCTCGGTACCGGCGAATCCGACAATCCGCGCAAGCTGATGAGCCAGCCCGCGGACAAGCATTCCGTCGCGTACTCGATGCTGGGTCGAGACGGTGGACGCAGAACGGTCGGTTTCAAGACGTCGTATAAGTTCGATCCGGAACACAACCGCGAACTGCAGAAGTACTACACGACGTTGTTGCTGTTCGACGACGAAACCGGCATGCCTGTCGCATTGATGGACGGCAGCCTTGTCGGATCGCTGCGCACGCCGGCGGTGTCCGCCCTGATCGCGCGTGCGGCCGCGCCGCGGGCTCGAACGGCGCTCGTCGTCGGCACGGGGACGCAGGGGCGGATGGCGGCGCCGTTCCTGCTGACCGCATTGCCGGACATCGAGCGCGTGATCGTACACGGCCACTATGAGTCGGGAATCGATGCTGTCCGCAAGACGTTGAAGCGCTTTCATCCGGGCCGTGACATCGAAGTATCGAAGGATCTCGCCGCCTCCGCGAACGAAGCGGACATCGTGCTCGGGGTGGCCGGCGCCGGCGTATCGGAGAGCGTGCGGCACGCGGCGTTGAAGCCGGGTGCGCTCGCGCTTCTGGTCGGATACGGCATTCACGCCGACGCGCTGCATGGCGCCGATTACCGCATCGCGACGAGCGAGGCCCAAATGCAGGTGACCGGTGCCGATCTCGCGGACGAAGCCGGAAAACTGCCTGCCGTCGATGCGGAGTTTCCGGACATACTGCTTGGCCGCAAGCCTGCGCGGCGCAACGATGCCGATATCGTTTACGCGTTCAACAGCGGCATGATCGTGACCGACATCGCGCTGGGGCGCGTGCTGGCCGACGCCGCGCTGACGAAAGGGCTTGGCCGGGAAGTCGAGCTATGGTGACGGATATTCCGCGACTGCCGGCGTTGTGGGATCCGCTACTGCGGGATTTCGTGGACGAGCATCAGGCGATGATCCACGATCTTGTCCATGGCTTCGACGCGCCCGTTCATTTCCTGTTTCCCGAACGTTTCGCGCACAATGTCGCCGAATTTCGGCGCGTACTGGACGATCGCCAGGTGTCCGGGCGCATTTACTACGCGAAGAAGGCGAACAAGGCGCGATGCTTTGCGCATGCGGCGGCAGCATCCGGGATCGGCGTCGACGTCGCAAGCACGGGCGAGTTCTCGGAAGCGTTGGCTGCGGGGGTGTGCGGAGCCGATATCGGTGTATCCGGCCCGTCGAAGTCGCGTGCGCTGCTGCGGCTCGCGGTTTTGCACGATGCGTTGATCGCCATCGACAGCGACGAAGAACTGAATCGGCTGATCGCGATCTCGGAACAGGCGAAGCGGGTTGCACGCATTCTGTTGCGGATGGCGCCGGCGGCACGCAACGATAGCCGATTCGGTTTGAGTGCCGACGCACTTCGCGTTGCGCTATCGACCTGTGCCGCGACGCGGGCGTCGCTCGTCCTTGAAGGGTTCTCGTTCCATCTGTCCGGTTACAGCGCGACGGAGCGCTGCAATCAGGCCGCGATCGCGATGCGTGCGTGCTTGGCTGCGCGCGAACTCGGTCTTGCGCCGCACACGATCAACATCGGTGGCGGCTTCGCGATGTCGTACGCGAGCGAGCGCGACTGGCACGCATTCCAGCGTGCGCACCGGGCGGACGATTACCACGCCAACAAGGTATTCGACGGATTCTATCCATATCACTCGGCCTGCAGCGGCGCGCAGATGCTCGACGCGATCCTGGCTGGTACGCCTGGTGGGGAATCCGCATCGCTCGCCGAACTGCTTCGCGAGCACGGCCTGACGATCATGCTGGAGCCGGGGCGGGCGCTGCTGGATCAGGCAGGGTTCACGGCGTTTGCCGTGCAAGGCGTGAAGGACTGCGGCGACTATGGCATCGCGACCGTCAACGGCACGAGCTTCAGCGTGTCGGAGCAATGGTTTGCCAGCGAATTCCTGCCCGATCCGGAACTGCTGAGCGTCGTGCGCGAGCCTTCGCGATCGCCGCGCACGGGCATGCCTTATCGCGCCTGTGTCGGCGGGGCGAGCTGCCTCGATTCGGACATGCTGACCTGGCGCAAGATCGCATTCGGGCAGCGCCCGGAACCCGGCGATCTGCTGATCTACCCGAACACGGCCGGCTATCAGATGGATTCGAACGAATCTTCATTTCACGAGCTGCCGCTTCCCCCCAAGCTTGTCTTGACACTTGACGGCGCGCGGCCACGCTGGCGCGTCGATCGCCTCTTCCAGCTTCCGGGAGCCTGACCAATGAATGTGCGTTTTATGGGTGAGCAAGCCACGATCACCGTCCCTGCGATCGTGTCGAAGGTATCGGATCTTGTCGGCCGCACGCCGTTGTTCGAATTGATTCGCGGCGCCAACGGCGCGCGCATCCTGCTTAAACTCGAATCGACGAATCCGACCGGCAGCGCCAAGATCCGGATGGCGAGGGAGATGCTCGACGAAGCGGAACAGGACGGCAGTCTGCGGCCGGCCGGACACGTGATCGAATCGACGTCCGGCAATACGGGCATGGGGCTGGCGCTGTTGTCGGCCGAGCGCGGCTATCGGTTTACCGCGATCGTGGACAGTCACGCGTCGAAAGACAAGCTGCGCGCGATGCAAGCATTCGGCGCAAAGCTCGTCTGCGTGAGCGACGGCGACACGATCGCGACGGCGGACCGCGACGCGCTTGCCAAGCGCATGGCAGCCGACGATCCGGACAGCATCTGGACGGAGCAGCACAACAATCCCGCGAACGGTAACGGTTACCGCGGGCTGGCACATGAACTGCGCGACGTCCTCGGCGACCGAATCGACTTTCTGGTCGGGTCGGTCGGCACCGGAGGCTCGCTGTTCGGCACTGCACGAGAACTGCTCGCGACGGGCCCGGCGCCGCGCGTCATTGGTGTCGAGCCCGTCGGGTCGATCGTTTTCGGCGGCGAAGGCGGATCGTATTATCAGTCCGGCACCGGGACGCCGCCTGGCGCCGAGATCGGCGCGTTGGTCGACTATGCGTTGCTCGACGAAGGCCACAAAGTGACGGACGCGGCCGCCTTCAATACGGCACGCTATATCGCACGCAAGAAGTCGCTGCTCGTCGGCGGCTCGGCGGGCAGCGTCATCTGGCACGCGTTGAAGATGTTCGATTCGCTGCCGGCGGGTGCTACGCTCGTGGCCCTGGTCTGTGACGGCGGCGAAAAATACCTCGACACGGTGTTCGACGACGACTGGATGCGAGCGCGAAATCTGCTCGACGAGTCGATTGCTCAGGAACTCGAATCGATATTTTCCCGCGCCGCATGAAAGTTCATCGACAAGTCTGGCTCGATGCCGCGCAAATCGGCGTGCTGGCCGCTCCTCTGATCCTTACGCAGCTCGCCCAGGTGGCGCTGACGACCACCGACATCGTCATGATGGGGATGCTTGGCCCGCGCGAGATCGCCGCTGGGGGGCTCGCGCTGACGATCTTCAATCAGTTCCGGACGATGGGAACCGGACTGGTGACGGGAACCGGCAACCTCGTCGCGTTCGCGAACGGTCAACACGCGCATGCCGACATCATGCGGCTGGTGCGCTCCGGCTTTGCACTGTCGACGCTCGCGGCACTGGCGTTTGCATTGATGATGCTGTGTATCGAAATGCCGCTTGTCTGGCTCGGGCAGGATCCGGACGTTGCGCGGCAAGCCTCGTTCTATCTTGCGGCGGCCGCACCCGGCATATTGCCGTGTCTGTGGTTTCAGGTGCTTCGACAATATACCGTCGGACTGCGCAAGCCCGGGCCGCTATTGGCGATCACGATCGTATCGATCGTCGTCAATGCGGCGCTCGACTACGCGTTGATGTTCGGCCGGTTCGGCTTTCCGAAGCTCGGCCTGATCGGTATTGCGTGCGCAACCAGCAGCGTGTACCTGCTTTCCTTTATCGCGTTTCTGACGATCGCCAGGCGCCGGCCGGAACTGTCCGAACACTTGTCGCTTGCCGTCTGGCGCGCCGATGCCGATACGTTGGCGCGGACGTGGCGGATGGGTTTGCCGATTGCGGCAACCTATGGATCGGAAGCTGCGTTCTTCACCGTCCTCACGCTCGTGATCGGGACGCTCGGCGCCGATGCGCTGGCTGCCCAGACGATCGTGAATCAGGTGATCTACATCATGTTCATGATTTCGGTCGGTTTGTCTCACGCTTCGTCGATCAGCATCAGCCATGCGTGTGCGCGGCACGACTATCGCGGTGCGCGTCGACTCGGCTATACGGGGCTCGCGCTGGGCGTCGTGACCATGTTGATCGTTGCGCTGCCGTATCTCGTTGCGCCCACCCGCGTGCTCGCGCCATTTCTCGATAACGGCGTGGCCGCGAGTGCCGAAGTCCTGCGCCTCGCCGGTGGGCTGCTGACGATCGCGGCGCTGCTGCAGATCTTCGATTGCAGCCAGAACATCGGCGTCGGCATTTTGCGGGGCCTCGGTGACGTAACGAGTTCGTTTCGGATATCGATCGTCGGATACTGGTTGATTGGTCTGCCGATCGCCTGGGCGGCCGGTGTGATGCTGGGATACGGCATCTACGGCATCTGGAGCGGACTCGCCATCGGGCTTGCGGCCACGGCGTCGATGCTGCTGCACAAGTTCGAGGGCCGCCTTCGCGCGATGACGAAGCGGACGCAAGACGGACGTTCGTGAACGCGACGAAGCTTCCAATGCGCACACCGGTGCACATCGGGCACCGGAATTCCTGAAATACCGGCCGGCATTGCATCGAACGCGCCGCGTCCGCTCGTCTCGCCAGCGGCGGAATGCCGGCCGAATCCCCGACTGCCAGCAGGTGTTGTCGTTGATGGACGTCGACGTATCTTTGTCCGCAACCGTACCCGGTGCGCGGCATGGTCGTCGTAACCGGCCTCATACGGCGTATTCCGCTTTGGGGACGCACAAGCGGTGACGGTCATTGCTCATGATTGCGCTAATCGTATGCCGACGAGATGCGTCGGTGGAAAGTTTGCGTAGTCTGCCAATTTTTCTAATTCGGCCGATCGATGGCCGCAAGAGCGCGACAAATATAACGGCATTTGAAAAGCATGATTTTGACCGGCCACCTTTTTTGAATTATCGAAACGGTAATTGATTGCCGTGGATGCGGGAGATGTAAATAATGCATCGTATTATACGAGAGGGTGAAATTGACGTCGGATGATTTGTAAAGTTTTCTGGCGTTCTCGGGTCGAAATTGTGACAGAATGCCGCACTTCGTCGAATTGTTGAAATATTGTGCGATATCAAATCTTTTTCATGCAATCAAATCGCCGGTTTTCTGCGTAATATAAAAGAAAGGTTCATTACATATTTTTTTCGGAAAGTAATGCTTCTGTCTTCTGTCCTCCGATATACTTGCGCAGCTTCAAGTTTAGAGTGCGGAATCTAGACGGGTGGCCCGTACAGTGAACTGTTTCAGCCATTGGCAAAGTAAATAATTCAGATGTTAATGGTCTTGCGTGATTGGTTTGTATTCCTCGTGAGTACTGGTTATCAAAACATGGTTCGCGAACGATGGCTGCCTAGACGTTGCCATCGGATACTGTCGCGGTGCTGGCGCGTAGAAAGCAAGCGGCGTTGGATTGCCCGTCCGGTGAGGCCTTGAAGCCTTGGCAGATATTCGACTGCCGGAGCATGTCAACGAATACGAATCTTGTCTTTTCAATAAGGGCCCAGAAAATTGGAGACCTTTTCTCGCATCATTGGCGAGATTCTTCGTCCCAACGGTTTGACCGAGGGGATCGATCAACTCGCGGAAAAAATCGGACGCGTGATTCCGTTCGACAAGTGTTTGATTTTGCACGGCGGAAGCGGCGATACGGCTTCTCACGGGCTGATATATCGCTATGGGGCCGCGAGCGACGCCGGAACCCGGCGAGGCGTGACTTTGTTTGGTCCCGGGATCGATATCGATCGATATCTGAGTTGCTTCGCGTTGTCCGATCGTCAGGATCATACGTTTCGCTGGCGCGATCTCGACGGGGAAGCGCCGCAACGCGATGCGCAGGTCAATGATGTTGCGTCATACATGCGCGGGCGGGGTGTGGTCGCGTGCATCGGCGCTCCACCCGGTGATTCGACGGCCATTCGGACCGTTTTGCAGCTGAAGTGCGAAGACACGACGTTGCATTCGGCGTTGCTCGTCAGTCTCATCGCCATGCATTTGCACGCAGCGTTGACCCAGAAGATTGCGAGGCAGAACCGGGAAGGCGCGCAACCGTGCGCAGCGGGTCTCGAGCCGGATGCTTGCGAAAGCGCGAACAGGATTCAGTTCACGAGAAAGGAATCCGATGTAATCAAATGGGTCGTCGAAGGCAAGACTGCGTGGGAAATCGGCCGGATCCTTTCGATGTCTGAAAGAACGGTCAAGTTTCATCTGACGAACGTCTATGAGAAGCTGCGTGTGTCGAATAGAGCGCAAGCGGTGGCGAAGGTTAGCCGTCTGGGATTGATCTAGGAGAGTTCGGGAATGTCTTTCAAGGAAAAGGTCAAGGCATTTGTCGCGCGTCACGGGTTGACGTACAAAGCCTATATTTTGTCGATTCTCTTTCTGCCGCCGGCAGCACTTTATATCGCATGGAAGCGACCGGGCTTGCCGATCCCGGGCCGTGTCTTGCTGTGCGTGACCGGCGTGCTTGCGCCTCCGTTGGTCGGTATCGCCACGGCGATGATGCTGAAAGGCGCATTCGATTTGATCCGGACCGTCATTTCCGTTTAGTTTCCCTGCTGATTGCCGAATACGATTCCGCTTTTCCGAGCGTGGTTCTCGATCGCTTCATCATTCATTTCATAGACGCCAATGAATGCCCGACTGCCAACCGTACAATTGCTGGAGCGTATTCGGGCAATAGCAGGATTGCATGAACCGTCGCGCAATATTCCGTATAACTACACGTCGTTTTCCGATCGCGAGATCGTGATCCGCCTGCTCGGCGAGGACGCGTGGGCGGTGCTCGACGAACTGCGCGCCGAGCGCCGCACGGGCCGCTCGGCACGGATGCTCTGCGAAGTGCTCGGCGACCTCTGGATCGTGCGCCGCAACCCGTACCTGCAGGACGACCTGCTCGATAACCGAAGGCGTCGCCGGTTCCTGATCGCCACGATGCATGACCGGCTGTCCGAAATTGCAAGGCGCCGTCGGGTGAGTGTGAGCGGATGGTACGACGACGCCGGCCGGGAACGCGCGTCGCGCGTCGAGATGCTCGAAACCGCCGCGCAGCGCGCGGTCGACGAATTCGCCGACGAATTCGACAA